>NZ_DBEXAY010000292.1:0-6283 GCF_048170485.1 Victivallis sp.
AAATGTTATCAATTGAATGGAGTACAGTGATTATGCGTGCGGCGCGTCCCATCCCGAAAAAACATGTGCTGATGATCGTGATCGGCATTCGTCAGGGTCATGCCGGCGCTTGCGCCGGGATGGCCCGTAATCCCCATCCCGGGAGTGACCGGCGGTGAACGACACCGCTTTTTCGATAAAAGCCATGCGGCCTCCCGGTGAACCGGCGTGTCGCATGGCGTTTTTGTATCAAACCGGATCGGCGCAGAGGAGAGCGGAGAGTTCCGCAGACGCAGCCGTCCGTCAGATGAGGAATAACGAAAAATGATGAAATCGAAGAGGCTTGAGCAGTTCGTCGAGGTGATGGATACGACACTGCGCGACGGAGAGCAGACTCCCGGGGTTTCGTTTACTCCGGCGGAGAAGCTGGAGATCGCCCGGCTGCTGATCAACCGGGTCAAAGTGGACCGGCTCGAGATCGGTTCGGCGCGCGTCTCCGAAGGGGAGCGCGAGGCGGTCGGCACGATCCTGCGCTGGGCGGAGCATCACGGCTGTCTGGAGGCGATGGAGATCCTCGGCTTCGTGGACGGCGGCCGTTCGGTCGAGTGGATTCTCAGCACCGGCGGGCGGGTGATCAACCTGCTGGCCAAGGGGTCGGAGGAGCACTGCCGGGTGCAGCTGCGCAAGACGCCGGCCCGCCACTTCGACGAGGTCGCCGCCGAGATCGAGGGCGCTCACAACCGGGGGCTGCTGGTCAATCTCTATCTGGAGGACTGGTCCAACGGCATGCGCAACAGCTTCGCCTACGTCTACGAATTTCTGAACCGGCTGCAGGGGCTGCCGGTCGAACGAATCATGCTGCCGGACACCCTCGGCATCCTCGATCCGGAGGAGACGGCGACCTACTTTGAATGGATCTACCGGGCGTTTCCGCACCTGCGGCTGGACTTCCACGGCCACAACGACTACGGTGTGGTGACGGCGAACAGTCTGGCGGCGGTCCGCGCCGGAGTGAACGGAATCCACACCACGATCAACGGACTTGGCGAACGCACCGGGAACCAGCCGCTGGCGCAGCTGGCGGTCACGGTTCACGACATGACTTCGCGCCGGACCCGGATTGTGGAGAAGGAGCTGCAGCACGCGTCGGAGATCGTCCAGAACATCTCCGGCAAGCGGTGTGCGTGGAACATGCCGGTAGTCGGGCCGGATGTCTTCACCCAGACCTGCGGCGTCCATGCCGACGGCGACAAGAAGGGAAATCTTTACGCCAACCTGCTGCTGCCGGAGCGGTTCGGGCGTCACCGCAACTACGCGCTGGGCAAGCTCAGCGGCAAGGCGTCGCTCGAACAGAATCTGGAGGCGCTCGGGCTGGAGCTTTCGCCCGAGGTGCGGCAGAAGGTGCTGGCGGAGGTGATCCGCCTCGGGGACCGCAAGAAGAACGTCTCTCCGAGCGATCTGCCGTTCATCATCGCCGGCGTGCTGAGCACTCCGGTGAAGTCGCGCATCCGGATCACCGATTTCGAGGTGACCACCCGGATCAATACGACGCCGAAGGCGCGGGTGGTGCTCGAAATGGATGGGGAGATGATCGAATCGACCGCGTCGGGCGACGGCGGTTACGACGCCTTCGTCAAGGCGCTGCGCAAATCGTTGAAGAGGTTCGGCCTTTCGATGCCGCGGCTGCTCGACTACGAGGAGCGCATCCCGCCGGGGGGCAAGACCGACGCGCTGGTTGAGACGACAATCCGCTGGGCGACGCCGGGGCGTGCTCTGGTGACCACCGGAATCGACTCCGATCAGCTGGTGTCGGCGGTTCTCGCGACGGAGAAGATGCTCAATCTGATCCTGCCGGAGTGACGCAGTTGCGTTACTTCACGACGTTCAGCCGAATGTTGGAAAAAAGCACTGTGCCGATAGCGTTCTGCAGTCCGAGGTGGAGCATAACCCGCCGGGCATCAGGCGGAATCTCCACCTTGACCCGGCAGGAGCGCCAGTCGTAGTTGCCATATTTCCCTTCCATCAGGTCATGGTAGCGGAGTTTGCCGTCGGCACCGGTGATCACCAGCATCAGTTTGATGCCGAGATAGGCCGCGTCGGGACGTTGTACTTTTTCCGCTTTGAGCTCCGCTTCGAGTTCGACAGCGTGTCCACGCACCGCTTCAAGCGCGACCGGAATCCGGAGCTGACGGCTGGCGGTTGCGTCGGGACTGTCGATCCGGATTGCGGGCCGTCCTTTTTCGCGGCCTTCCGGCAGAAAGACGGCGAATCCGGCTCCTTCCCAGCGGCGCAACTGCTCCGCCGTTGCGGCGGGATCCTCGCCGGGATGGAGCGGCGTACCGGCAGGCGCAGCGACGGGCACACCCCTGCGCAGTTCGGGAATGTTTTCGTTCCGGTTAAGTGCTTCGAGATCTTTTCGTTGCCAGACTTTGACGTAATCGACCAGAAAGTCATAGGGGAGCTGGTCGTCGTCCACCCGGTAACCACCCCAGCCGCCGATCTGGGCGCAGAGTTTCAGATAGATGGGAGCGCTGGGAACGGAGACACTTTCCCAGCGGGCGACCGGCTCACCATTGAGGTACCAGATAATCAACCCGGGTTCCCAAAGGATTCCGGCGGTGATGAATCCCTCCCGGTCACGAGCGGTATAGAGCCGGTTGAATCCCATCATTCGATGTTCTTTCATCGCTGGAGTTGCCCACCAGTGGCAGGCGATGTTGTTGCGATGCGGTCCGAAGCGGCCGGGCTGTTCGAAGATGTCGATTTCCATGCCGCCGTGGATCGAGCGGTGGCGGTTCGGGCGGCCCCGGCCGTGATCAGGCATCGACCAGAAGGCTGGCCAGATGCCGTGGAGAGTCGTCGGACGCAACCGGGCTTCGAAGTAGCCGTAGCGCTGGGAGAATTTGTCGAAGGTGGTCATGCTTCCCGAGGTGTACTCCCGGAAATACCGTTCATCGGGCGTATTGTCGTCGAAATAGCTGATTTTTTTCTCCGACCGGATGTGAAGCATTCCATCCTTGACAATCAGATTGCGGGGGCTGTAGTTGCAGAGCAGTTGCGGATTGGTGACCTTCCAGCTCCATCCGGAACTCCAGGTGGAGAGATCGATCGTATTGCCGTTGAACTCTTCATTGAGAGTCTGTTGCCATTCTCCCGGAACCGGCGGCCGTTTGCCGCTCCATTCCGGCAGCGTGACGACGCCGGAGATTGCCCGCGCCTTCTCCAGCTGGAGCGGAGCGTGCGCTGCGATCGCGATTGCGAGGACATCCTCGTTCCAGAGCGGGGAGCCGCCGGAGGATTTTGCCGCACCGTCGCGTTCGTTCTCCTGATCGCTGCGCCGGGTGGAGTGGTCGGCGTCGACGATCCGGCAGATCCACGGGGCGCGCCCTTTGAATTTCACCTCCACGGACGAGGTTGAACGCGGTGGAATTACCGCCTCTTCATAGACGCTGTTTTCGCGTGTGCACGCTGTCGTCGCCGAGACGAAGCAGGTGACCGGTACCGGCTTGTTCCCTGGATTGCGCAGTTGAAAACGAACCCGGTCGAATCCGGAGAGATCCCAGCGCTGTTCCCGCCGCTGGAGGACGAAAAGACCGCCGGTTGCCGGAAAATCCAGTTCCAGCGCGCTGCCGTTCCTCCGATACGGCACGTTGCCGGAAAATTTCAGGGGCAGGCGGGAGGGGTGAAGCATTCCCTGAGCGGGTGCCGCGTTGAATCGGACTCCCGGCGGGGGTTCACCCGGTTTGCCGCCAAGTTTTGCATAGACAAGTTCCAGTTGCCGGAATTGCTCCGGAGTGTCAGTTTCAATCAGGATTCGTCCGAGCCGGGCGGGATTGATGACATAGCCGAAGTCCGCGTTCCCGGCGAAATAAATCCGCATCGGCACCGGATCGGCACCGGCCGAAGAGAGCTGCTGCAGGCTCCGGCTCTCCGGGTCATTGATGCGGCGGGTGTTGTCGCGAAGTGCGACTCGGACTGGAACCGCTTTGGCTCCTCTCACCCGGAAGCCGAGTTCAAGGTATCCGTAACGGGAGAAGTCACACTCTCCTGCGACAGGGTGAAGCACCATTCGCCGTGCCATCGGTGTGACGTGAAAGGCGATGTCGTTGATCAGGAGTTCCGCCTGCGCAAATGGAGTGAACAGAAGGAGGATAAGAGAAGCAAGAAAATGGTTTTTCATGATGTTTCCTTTTTTGAAAGAGGGGATTACAGAGAACCCCATTCGCCGCTGTACCAGAAGTCGCCACGCTGCGCTTCGCTGAAATTCTCCGGAATCTGGTTGATGAGCCGTCCTTCAACGTGGCCGTCGGCAAAGGTGTAGTTGCCGCCGCTCCGGTTGTAGTGACGCCAGGGGGGATTGTCGGTGTCGGCATTGATGCTGGCCCGGTTGCCTCCATCCGGCCCCCAGTAGGTAACGAGCACACCATTTTTAATGCCGCGGTCATAGTCGCCGAAAAACATTCGCCGCGACGGATATTTGATCCGGTTGAGTTTGGCGTTGAACTGCTTCGGCTTGCTGTAGCCCCAGCTGTCGGTGTAGTTGTTGATCCCGTAGTGGGAGGCGTAGACGCTCCAAAGGTTGGCGCGCGGCTGCTGGGCAGGACAGCGAAAGATGCCGACACAATCGAATAGAGCTCCTTTTTCCAGCTCCTTCACATAGGTCAGCTGAAGTGCCGGCGCCTGATGCTGGTTGGGATTCTGCATGTGGTAGATCACATCGAGCCAGGTGGTATGATACTTTTCTCCCATGTTGTAGTCTGCTGCCGGAATAATACCGTTGTTGAGATCGACGTACATTGCCATGCCGGTGTGGAGTTGTTTCAGATTGTTTACGCAACTGGTATCGATTACTTTGGAACGTGCTTTGTTCAGTGCCGGCAGCAGCATGGCGGCGAGAATTGCGATGATCGCAATAACGATGAGCAATTCAATAAGGGTAAAAGGACATCGTATCTGCGTCGTTTGGAACAGCGGGGGCATTGAATGAACTTTCGGTCTCTCATCAGGAAAAGAGCTCTGGAGTCGATGGCGCTGTCTCATGAAATTGTCTCCTTTCTGTTGGAATGAAAAGATTGTTTAAACAGAAATTTTTCCCCGCGGTGTTCCGCCAGGCGCAGGCCGTGCAGAAGCTGGACCGGCCCGGAGGCGGAACAGCGCGGGAAATCCACCCGGTCGAGCACCCGGGCAAACCGGGTGCGTTCGTCGTCGCCGAGGGCGGCGGCACTGTCGGAGTAGAGGGCGATCAGACAGTTCCCGAGACCGCGCAGCAGTGTATTCGGGCGCGCATAGACCGGGTCGAGGCAGGGGTTCAAATAGGTTTTGCCGCCGAAGATTGCCGAACGGCCGTCGTCGGAAAGCGTCTGAGGCGTCAGTTTCATCGGCAGTTTCCGCCAGTTGCCGTACTGTGCGCACCAGTCGCCGGTGAATGTTTCCGCCCCGGTGAGAATCCGGCCGAATTCCCGTTGCGCCATTTCTGCAACACGTGCCATTGCGCCGCGGACAGCCGGTTCCAGCCCCGGGAAGAATCCCGCGTCGCGGAAGAACGCCAGCGAAAGCTGCAACTGTGCCAGCGGAATATCCCAGCACTCCTTTTCATCGGCGTGCCAGGTGGTTTCCACTCCCTTTTCCGCGTAGCGCCGCGCCAGAGAGAGCCAGTGCGGTTCTCCGGTCGCCTCGAAGGCGGCAGCGTAGATCATCGGCAGCCGCAGTGCCTCGTGAGCGGCGCTTTCCCACATCTTTGACACCAGGGCGCGGCCGCCGTCAAGCCGACCGAGATCGTAGTTGTTTTCCGGTGTCACGCGGGCTTCGCAGAACTCCGCGATGCTCCGCAGAATGTTGCGCGCCTGCTCCCGATTGGCCGCCGGAGCGTTTCGAAAGGCGCGCCAATATCGCCAGACGCCGTAGACCGCCAGCGAAAACTGATCGCGGGAGGAGTTGCTGTAACAGCTCCTCCCGTCGTACGGCGAGAGGCCGCGGGCGACAAAACCCGGTCTGCCGTGGACCGTCGTACAGCGGAAGATTCCGTCGAGAATCCGGCCGGCGAACACTTCGTCGGTTTCCCCCGATTCCCGCTCCAGCGCCAGGGTATCGAGCACGGAGCCGGCGTTGAGCATGCAATCCTCCATCCCGGTGCTCCAGCCGCAGGGGTTGGGAAAGTCGACGGCGATCTCCTCCGGCGTCGGAAGGAACGCAAACCGTTGTGCCGGATCCGGGCTGGTGCGGCAGTCGGAGATGAGATTGGTGTCCGGTGAGAAGAGATTGTTCCGGATGTGGTGCCAGAGGGCATTTATTTTGTGTTGTGCCA
>NZ_DBEXAY010000293.1:0-14415 GCF_048170485.1 Victivallis sp.
AGATGCTATATTAATAGATCATTTTTCAAACCGTTACAGACAGGTATCCGAAACATCTATGAGCGACATCAGAAATATCGCGATCATCGCGCACGTCGACCACGGCAAAACCACGCTGGTCGACCAGATCCTGCGGCAGGCCAAGGTCTTCCGCGAAAACGAGGTGGTGCAGGAGTGCTTCCTCGACAACAACGACCTCGAACGCGAACGTGGAATCACCATCCTTTCCAAGAATATCAGCATCCGCTACAAAGGGGTGAAGATCAACGTGATCGATACCCCCGGACACAGCGATTTCGGCGGTCAGGTCGAACGGGTGCTCAAACTCGCCGACGGCGTGATCCTGCTGGTCGACGCGGCGGAGGGGCCGATGCCGCAGACCCGTTTCGTGCTCGACAAGGCGCTGGCGCTCAATCTGCGGCCGGTGGTGGTCATCAACAAGATCGACAAACCGGACGGGCGGCCGGACGAGGTGCAGAACAAGGTGTTCGACCTCTTCTGTGAGCTCAACGCCTCCGATGAACAGCTGGATTTCCCGACCCTCTACGCCAGCGGGCGGGATGGCTGGGCGGTCCGCGACCTCAACGATCCGCGCGAATCGATCTACCCGCTGCTCGATGCCATCCTGGAATATGTTCCGGCGCCGAAGCAGGTGGAGGGGCCGGTGCAGGCGCAGGTTGCCACGCTCGACTATTCGAACTTCGTCGGCCGCATCGGCATCGGCCGCGTCTACCGCGGCACCCTCGACACCCGCAAACCGCTGACCATCATCAAGCGCGACGGGCGGCAGGAACCGGCACAGGTCAAGCAGCTCTTCACCTTTGAGGGAATCGGCCGGAAAGAGACCAGCGTGGTCGAGTGCGGCGACCTCTGTGCGATTGTCGGCATCTCCGACATCGACATCTCCGACACCATCTGCGACGCGGAACACCCCGAAGCGATGCCGGCGATCGCCATCGACGAGCCGACGATTTCGATGCTCTTCCGCATCAACGACTCCCCGTTCTTCGGGCGCGAGGGAAAATATGTCGGCAGCCGCCAGCTGCGCGAACGCCTCTTCAAAGAGGTCGAGCGCGATGTGGCGCTCCGGGTGGAGGATGTCAACGGCGAGGCCTTCAAGGTCTCCGGGCGCGGTGTTCTGCACCTGGCGATTCTCATCGAGACGATGCGGCGCGAGGGATACGAGTTCGCCGTGGCCAAGCCGCAGGTCATCTGCAAGGAGATCGACGGGGTGAAAAACGAACCCATCGAACGGCTTTCGGTCGATGTTCCGTCGGAATTTGCCGGCAAGATCATTGAGATCGTCGGCATGCGCCGCGGCGAACTCATCCAGATGGAGTCGCGTGGACAGCGGCAGCTCCTGGATTTCTTCATCCCGACCCGCGGTCTCATCGGGCTGCGGAGCAAGGCGTTGACCGCGAGCCAGGGCGAGGCGATCGTCTCGCATCTCTTCGATCATTACGAACCGTTCAAGGGGCCGATCCCGTCGCGGACCAACGGAACCATGGTCAGCATGGCGCAGGGCAAGGCGATTCCGTTCGCGATCGACGGACTTCAGCAGCGCGGCGAGTTTTTCATCGAACCCGGCGTGGACTGCTATGAAGGAATGATCGTCGGCGAACACTGCAAGGAAGGGGATCTGGTCGTCAACATTCAGCGCGCCAAACAGCTGACCAACCTCCGGGCCGCTGGAAGTGATCGCAATATGAAGATTGCTCCGCCCCGGAAGATGTCGCTTGAGCAGGCGCTCGAATATATCGAGGATGACGAGCTGGTCGAAGTGACGCCGAAAAACATCCGTCTGCGCAAATTCTTCCTGACTGAACTGGAGCGGCGCCGTTCCCGCGGCAAGACCGCTTCGGATCTCTGAGCGGATCGGCTTGTTTCATGAGGCGTTTTCTGCGGTTCTGGCTGCTGCTTGCGTTGCTGGTGTATTCCGTCGGACTTTCGGCGGGCACCCGCAACGTTATTTTGATTCTCTGCAACGGCGTCAATCTTGCACAGCTGGAGCTGGCAAAACAGGCGGGGCTGAGCCGGGCGGGGCTTTCCAATACTGCCGCCATGCCGGTGGGCGGGACGCTTCTGCCGCTGACCGGACGATTCCGCGATCTGGAAATCGCCGCGTTGAATGCGCTCGCCTGCGGCTACGCCGGGGATCGCTCTCTCGGTGTGACGCCGGGCGGGGATGAAGTGGAGTCCCTGCTGGGCGAGGCGAGGCTTCAGGGGCGCCGTACCGGATTCCTCACCGACGGCGCACTCAACGACTGGCCGGGCGGGGCGTTTTTCGCCCGGGAGAATCCGCTGCCGCCGCGGGAGCGGCTCGAAGCCTGGCTCCCGCTCAGCGATATCGATTTTCTGGCCGGTGCACTTTTCCGCCCTCTGCCGACGGCGCTGGAGCCGCTGGAAACTCCGATGAACCGGCTCGGATATCAGCTGGTCCGGACACCGGAAGAGTTGCGGAATGCCGCCGCAGGCCGTCGTCTCTTCGCCATCCATGAGTTGGAACAGGATTCTTCCGTTCTTCTCTCCTATATGGATACGGCACTGCGGATTCTGCCGAATGAACGGGGCATGCTTCTGGTGGTGAACTGTGCCGCCCCCGGCGCGGCCGCGTTGGTCAACGACACCGCCGGGGTGATTCGGGAACTGTGGAGAGTGGACCGCGTGCTCGGTCGCGCGCTCGACTTCTTCAAAGCGAATCCCTCCAATACGCTGGTTGCGCTGATTTCGCTGTACGACATCGGCGATCTTCAGCTTCCCCGGCCGGTGGCCGCTGATTTCCCGGTCGGACGCAGCCGGTCGGAAATTCTGGCGCGTCTCGCCGCCGGACGGGTGAGCGGGGAAAAGGCGCTGGAACTGGCGGGGGCAGGGGATCTTTTCGCGCCTTCCTCCCGGGAGCTGACGGCGGTTCTCGCGGGGTATTCGCGGGTGGCGAACTCACCGTTGCCGCGCAGTTTCGAGCCCTGGCTGGACCGGGTGCTCTCGTTGCGCGACCGCCATTCCGGGGTGGAGTGGCTCACCCGGAGCGTCACCATTTCGCTGACGCCGGTGTTTGCGATCGGCACGGGGGCGCAGGCGTTCGCCGGAGAATACAATGCGCTGGAGCTGCACGATGCACTCCGCCGTGCTCTCGGCGTCGGGGCCCGTCCCTAGTCGGAGAAGAGATCGGGCGTGACCGGAATTTCCTCCGCGCCGTCAGCATGTTCGGCAATCCAGCGCATCACGATCGAAGTGATGAAATCGATTTCTGCTTCCGTGAGAGCTCTGCCCGCAGGGATTCTGTGCCATTTCGCCAGACAGTTGCGGCAACAGCAGCCGGTTGCGTGCTGGGCGATGAAGCAGGGATGACCCCGCATGGGGGTCTGGCGTCCGTCATTGCGGGGATGAGCGGGAGCGAGCCGTTCCTGAAGAAACTTCCGGCACTGGCCGCGAAGCACCGGAACTCCCGTTTCGGCGACGATGCGCAGCTCCTTCTGCCCCAGCCGGAAACGGGAACGGAATTTTGAGGCAGCCAGCCGGAGTTTGAGCGCTTCATACTCCTCCCCGGAAATTTCCGGGGAGGCGGGAGGCAAATCGGAATCAGCCCCGGCGTTCTTCTCCATATTCCAGCCAGTTCCGGGGGGAGGGGTCAGAGCAGGTGGCCCATCCGCTCCTTTTTGGTGCGCAGATAGAACTCGTTCTCCTTGCCGGGCTCGATGATGATCGGAACCCGTTCAGTGATCTTGAGGCCGTATCCGGAGACTCCGACCAGTTTTTTCGGATTGTTGGTCAGAAGACGGATGGATTTTACGCCGAGATCGAGCAGAATCTGCACGCCGATGCCGTATTCACGCAGGTCGGCGGGGAAGCCGAGTTTTTCATTGGCCTCGACCGTGTCGCACCCCTGATCCTGCAACTGATAGGCGTGGATCTTGTTGAAGATGCCGATGCCGCGCCCCTCCTGACGGAGGTAGACGAGGACGCCGGAGCCGTTCGCGACGATCTGGCGCATTGCGGCGTGCAGCTGTTCGCCGCAGTCGCACCGTTCGGAGCCGAAGACGTCGCCGGTAAGGCATTCGCTGTGGACGCGGACCAGAACATTCTCCTGATCTTTGACGTCGCCGTAGACCAGCGCGAGATGTTCGAAGGAATCCACTTTAGTCCGGTAGGGAATGACGCGGAACTCGCCGAACACCGTGGGCAGCCGGGCGCTGACTCCCGGGATGATCAGCCGTTCATGGTGGCGGCGGTAGGCGATGAGATCGGCGACCGAACCCCATTTGAGATGATGTTTCTTGCGGAACTCATCCAGTTGTGGCAGACGTGCCATGGTGCCGTCGTCGTTCATGATCTCACAGATGACGCCGGCGGGAACAAGTCCGGCCAGCCGGGCGAGATCGACGGCGGTTTCGGTGTGTCCGGCCCGCCGGAGAACGCCGCCCGGACGGGCGATCAGCGGAAAAAGGTGTCCCGGTGAGACGAAATCCCCGGGCGCGGTGGCCGGGTCGATCAGCGCCTGCACCGTTTTCGCCCGGTCGAAGGCGCTGATGCCGGTCGTGGTGCCGTGCCGGGCGTCGACGCTCTGCGTGAAGGCGGTGCCGAAGGGATCGGTGAGCGATGCCGGCGTGGTCAGATTGAGTTCGGCGGCACGCTCAGCAGTGATCGGCGCACAGATGAGGCCGCGCGCATGCGTGGCCATGAACGTGATCGCTTCCGGCGTGGCGTGAGCAGCGGCAACAACCAGATCACCTTCGTTTTCGCGGTGTTCGTCGTCGGTGACGATCACCATCTTGCCCTGCCGGATATCGGCGACCAGCTCTTCTACCGGATCGAACGTGAATTGACTCATATGGGAAATATCCTCAAGTGTTGGAGAGTTAAATGACAATTTCGCGGGAGATGGATTCAATGGCCGACGCCCTGCCGGTGAGGTAGTCGTAGGTGACGACCGCCGCATCGACCCGGATTGCACCGTTTTCGACGACCGGAAGCCGGTTCGGCATGCCGATGGTGAATTTTTGAAGAACAGCGGCGACGTCGCGGCCGAGGACGCTCACTGCGGCTCCCGCCATGCCGACGTCGGTCTGCACCGCGGTTCCGCCGGGCAGAACGCGGGCGTCGGCGGTCGGCACGTGGGTATGGGTGCCGAGCACGGCGGTCACCTTGCCGTCCAGGAAGTACCCCATGGCGAGCTTTTCACTGGTCGCTTCGGCATGGAAGTCGACGATGATGTTTTTGACCGAGGAGGGGATCTCCTTCAGGATCTGTTTGACCGTTTCGAAGGGGCAGTAGGCCGATTCGCGCATGAACACCTTGCCCAGCAGCGCGATGACGGCGACGTCGCCGCCGGCCGGATTGCGGAAGACACCCCAGCCGCGGCCGGGCTGGCGCTTCGAAAAGTTGGCGGGCCGGATGATCTGGGGAAACTGCCGGATGTCGGCGTCGAATCCCTTCTGATCCCAGGTGTGGTCGCCGCTGGTGAGCACGTCTGCCACGGTCAGAAGTTCACGGGCACAGCCGGCGGTGAGGCCGTTCCCCGCGGCGGAGTTCTCCGCGTTGGCGATGACGAACTGACAGTTGAATTCGCGGCGCAGTTCCGGCACAAGCTGTTTGACCGCTTCGCGGCCCCCTTTGCCGACGATGTCGCCGATAAAAAGCAATCTCATGAAAAAACCTCATAATTCGGTGATTGCATAACATAACACTCCGGAGGGGATTCTGCCAGTCAAACCATCTTTTTTTCGCGGTGTTTCCACAGCAGGCGAAGCGTGATGATCAGAACCGCCAGGAACGAGGCCGGGCTGACGAACAGCGCGGCCTGAATTCCAATCCGGTCCGCCAGAAATCCCACGCCGAGCAGCAGGATCCCGGCGACCCCCCAGGTACCGCCGACGATCAACCCCATGCGGGCTCCGAGCGACGGTCCGTTCGGGGCGGTGCGGGCGAGCACCACCAGCTGGGGAAAACCCGCGCCGACCAGCGCGCCCGCAAGAAAGAGCAGCGGCAGCGCCGAGGCGGAACCGGCGGCGCACAAATACCAGATCAGGAAGGGCAACCCCGCCGTGATCTCCCAGAGGATGCATTTGATGACGTGAAACCGCCGGATCAGAAAACTGGTGGTCAGCGCGCCGGCACCGGCACCGGCGCCGAACAGCATGGCGCTGAGACCGCCGAAGGCGAGAGAGAAGCCGTGTGCCTCGTTCAGGCAGGTCGGCAGCAACCCCTGAATCACCGTGCAGCCGGTGTTGATCAACGTGGCGACCAGAAATACCTCTTTAAAGGAGAGCACATCTCCGCCGGGCAGCCGTGGTGCATTCTTCGCCCCCGCGCCGTCCTTTGCCAGCCGGAGCCGGAGCATGCTGATGAACAGCACCAGCAGCAGTGCCGGGATAATCAGCAGAAACAATCCGGAAAAACCGGCGAATTCCACCAGTGTGCCGCCGATCAGCGGCCCGGCCGCGTAGCCGAGGAACCCCGAAAGCATGAAAATGGAAGTTGCAACCGCGGGAGAAATCGCCGTTCCGTCGATCGCGCAGACCGCGCGCAATCCCTCCGGATGCACCAGCGCCACGCCGACGCCGAGGATCAGCACCAGCGCGGTCAGCATCCACATCGCTCCGCCGCCGGAAGGGATGAGTCCGATAAAACAGATGATGCAGCCGAGCAGCAGGCCGATCTGGGGGAGCAACGGCCGGGTGGCGCTTTTGCGGAGGGTTCCCGCCCAGAGCTGGATCGTGTTGGAGCTGAAGGCGCACAAGGTCAGCAGCACAGTTCCCATGCCGATGGAGAGCGTGTATTTTTCGAGCAGAACCGGCAGAAATCCGGGCAGGGTGCCGGAAAGCATATCCACCATGAAATGCACAGCAGTGAGCACTGCCAGTTGACGAAATGCGAGAGAGTGTCGTGTCATCGGGAGTTCCTTTCCGGAAATTCAGGTCATATAATATACACCATCGGGCCGGTTTTATCAAGGCTGTTCCGGCCGGAGCTTCAATGGTTTGAAACTGCGGTTTGCAACTTTGCCGGAGCGTGTTATGTTATAGCGGAGTCCCGTAAACAAATTTGAGGAGGG
The DNA here is from genome assembly GCF_048170485.1 of Victivallis sp. NCBI lineage: Bacteria > Pseudomonadati > Lentisphaerota > Lentisphaeria > Victivallales > Victivallaceae > Victivallis > Victivallis sp. The sequence goes on from NZ_DBEXAY010000293.1 coordinate 7,052, forward strand.
TAACTATGGAATATCTGATCAGCCGCATCAACTGGAAGATGATGGAGCTTTTTGCCGCCGAGGATCCTGCGCAGATTGCGCACACCCAGAGTGTCCATGACTACACCCGGGTGCTCGCCGCCCGCTCCGGATGCGCGGAACGGCGGATCGCCCTGCTGGAGCTTGCCGCAATTCTGCACGACATCGGCTGCCCCGCGTCCCGGGCGAAGTACGGCGACAGCAAGCCGCCGCACCAGGAAGAGGAGGGGGCGCGCATCGTGGCCGAATGGTTGCGGGAGTGCCCGGAGCTGAACGACGACGAGAAGAAGTTCATCGAGGAGGCGGTCGGCAGTCACCATCAGTTCGCCGAAGCGAAACGTCTCGGTTTCGAGCCGCTGTTCGAGGCGGATCTGGCGGTCAATCTGCTGGAGGGGTACTATCCGCGGGAACGGGCGGGGGAGCTCTGTGAAAAACTGGTGACTACCGCCGCCGGGCGGGAGCTCTTCCATCTGCTTTTCGGCTGCTGCAGCGAATGTGCAGAGACCGATGCCGACAGGCAGGGGTAACGGGTATGGGCTTTCGTTTTTTCAAACGGATTCAGCTGGCGCCCGGCATTTCGATCAACCTGAGCCGTTCCGGCGTCTCTGCATCGCTGGGGCCGCGCGGGGCGAAGGTGACGCTGGGGCCGCGCGGCATCCGCAAGACGGTCGGACTGCCCGGGACCGGGATGTACTATACGACGCACTCCTCCTGGAAGTCGAAAAAGAAGACGCCGCCTCCGTCGCCGGAGGAGGCAAGTGCGGCGGAAGAAGAGAGCGCCGCGGAGGAGCCGCAGCTCGCGCTGGGATTTTTCGACCGGCTGGTCACGCCGGAAAACGAGGAGAATTTCATCGACGGACTGCGGGCCTTTCTGGAGGGGGAGCTTGAGAAGGCTCTCGACTTTTTCTCCCGCTCTCCGGAGTGCCCCGACGGTGCTTTCGTCGGCGGCATCATCGCATTGCGGCTGGAGCGCTTTGCGGAGGCCGCCGATCTGCTCTGCCGTGCGCTGGACGACGTCGACAAGTTCGGCTCTCTGTTTGACCGGTATGAGATCGAACTGGACATCGCGCTTCCGGTGACTGACGAGGTGGAATTGCACATCACGCGGCCGTCGCGCCGCGCCGCGATGCTCGCTCTGGTCGAAGCTTATCAGGCGCTCGGCGACTACGACGGCACGCTCGACCTCCTGCAGGAGCTTTACGAGGAGGATCCCGGGGATTCCATGGTCCGGGTGTCGCTGGCGGAGATTCTGCTGGAGCTCTCTGCCGGGGCCCCCAACGAAGCGGAGCTGCTCCGGCAGATTGCCGGACTGGCCGACGGTGTGGAGCCGGAAAGTTCCGCCGGGCAGGCTCTGCTCGACTATCGGAAACTCGCCGGGGAGCGGCTCCGGAAACTCGGGCGCTGATTGCGATGAAAAAAACGGCGGTCCGGTTTCGGGCCGCCGTTTTTGTGTTGATCTGGAGAGTTGTTCCGGACTATTTCCCGGAGAGCCGCTTATTCCACTCTTCGAGTTTCTTCGCCGCGAATTCGCGCCCGCCGAGCCCGAAGGCGAGAGCCGCCGCAACACAGATCGCGCCGAGGAGCAGGGCGAAGGCGGTGCGGACGATGTCGCTGCCGATCTCCATGTTGCTCAACGCAATCGCACCGGTGAAGACGAGCACCGCAATCCGGACGGTCAGCGCCAGCGCTTCGGAGTGTTCGCCGCGGCTGCGGATCGCACCTGCGGCCAGATTGGCCAGGTAGATGCCGATCAGCAGGACAACGATTCCGACCAGAATGTTTCCGCCGAAGTGGAGGAAGTCGCGCAGCAGATTGGCGAGCTCCTGGAAGCGGAGCAGTTCGCAGGCGGCGATGACCGCCATGAACATCACCGCGATCAGCGAAAGTTTGCCGACCACGACCGAGGGTTTGGCCCGTTCCGTTTTCGCTTCGCCGCAGACGTGCGCCATCAGTTTGTCGAACCCGAAGCCCTCCAGCAGCTGGGCGATGATGCCGGAGGCGAGGCTCCCGGCGATGAAGGCCGCGAAGATCAGCACCGCCGCACCGAAGATGTTGCCCGCCGCGGTAAGGATCATGTTGAAGAAGTCGGCGACTGAGTTCGACAGCGTTTCAATCCGGAGCGCGGTCAGCGACGAGATGAGTACCGGCAGGGCGACCAGCACGTAGGCGACCAGACCGACCAGCGAGGAGAGCTTCTGTTCGCCGAACACTTTTCCGCAGCCGATCTTCTCGCCCACTTCATCGAGCCGGACTGCGAAGAGGAGCCCGGAGACGGCACGGCGGACGATTTTCGCCGCCCACAACCCGACCACCAGAACCGCGGCGGCCAGCAGCAGATTGGGCAGGAAGTCGAGCACCTTGGCGAACATCTGCTCCAGCGGCTCCGTGATGCCGCGGATCTCCAGCGCCCGCAATATGGCGGGGATGAAGAAGAAGAACACCAGCCAGTAGACGGTTGAACCGATGGTCGCCGAGACCGGTTTCCCGCTTTCCGCGAACTTTTCGTCGATCTTGCAGGCCTTCATCGCGCTCAATGCCGCAAAGCGGAGCACGGAGGCGACAATCCAGGCCACGAAGATCAGCAGTGCCGCTCCAATCAGATTGGCCGCATAGCCGATGATGGAATCGGCGAAGTTGCGAATCGGTTCGGCGGTTTCGGAAAGGTTCAGCGCACTCAGACAGCCGAGTACGGTGAACAGGAGAATGAGCCAGAAAATGATGCGGGTGATGACCGTCTCCACCCGCACGGCGGAGCTGTGCGCCCCTTCCGGCAGACAGTTGGAGAGTTTTTTGCCCACCCCCCAGTTGCGCAGAATGATTCCGGCCCGGTTGGAGATCACCACCGCCAGCAGCCAGCCGATCAGCAGGATCAGGAGTGCCCAGATCAGATGGAGAACGTTGCTCTCCACGATCATTTTCCAGATGTTGTTCAGAAATTCTTCCATAGTTTCCCCCTCTTTTGTTTTTTTCTGCAACGTTGCGCCAATCGCGGCGTTGCAATTCTAATGTATCGTTGCTTTGGAAAAGTTCAAGCAGAGATGCGGAGGGTCGTTGCGATTTTTTTTTTACCGCTTCTCTCCCGCCTGCAGCAACTCCGTTGCCCGGCGCACCGTGGCCATCGCGTCGGCGGCGTAAATTGCTCCGATCGAATCGGCGAACGCTTCGTCGACTGCCGCACCGCCGACGATCACCGGCGCCGTCACGCCGCGGGAACGGGCGAGATCCACCACCACCTTCATCTGCGGCATGGTGGTGGTCATCAGGGCGGAAAGTCCGATGAAGGCGGCATCGTGTTCAATTGCCGCGTCGACGATGGTTTCCGCCGGAACGTCCTTGCCGAGGTCGATTACCTGAAAATGGTGGTTTTTGAGCAGAAGTGCGACGATGTTCTTGCCGATGTCGTGAATGTCACCCTTGACGGTGGCCAGCAGAAAGACCGGTCCGGCCGCATCCGCTCCGCCACTGCGGAGCAGGGGTTCGAGCTGTTCCATCGCCAGCTGCATTGCCGCGGCGCTCTGCATCAGTTGCGGAAGAAAATACTCCTTGCGTTCGAAGCGGTTCCCCACTTCCGTGATCGCCGGAATCAGGATCCCGTCAACCAGTTCCCCGGGCGCTTTCCCGGCGGCGATGAGCGTGTCGAGGATGGCGGGAACCGCCTCCTTTTTCCCGCGCAGGACCGCGTCGCGCAGAAGTTCTTCCGGAGACTGTGCCGCCGGTGCGGGAGCCGGCGTTGTCTGACGCGGCGTTTCGCTGGAAGCCGCAACGGCGTGGTGCGCAAGATAGCGGTCAAGCTGCGGGTCCCGGCCGGAGAGGGCGTCGGAGGCGATTCCCGCGTCGACGATTCCCGGCGCCGAGGGATTGGCGATGGCGCAGTTGAGTCCGCGGCCGATGGCCATGCCGAGAAAGGTGAGATTGACCGTCGCCCGGGCCGGAAGGCCGAAGCTCACGTTGGAGAGGCCGCAGACGGTGTTGAGTTTCAGCTGTCTGCTGCAGTGTTCGATAAAGTCGAGTGAAACCGCCGCCGCCTGCCGGTCGGCGGAGATGGTCATGATGAGGGCGTCGGCCGCACAGTCGGCCGGCGTGTAGCCGTAACGGGCCGCTTCCGCGAGGATGCGGTCGAGCACCTCGATCCGTTCGGCGGCGCTCTCCGGAATTCCGTCGTCGGTCAGCGGCAGCAGAATCAGCATGGCGCCGTATTTCGCCGCGATCGGCAGCACCTTGTTGAGCCGCTCCTCCTCCGCGGAGATGGAGTTGAGCAGCGCCCGCCCGGGGTAGAGCCGGAGTGCGGCTTCGACCGTTTCCGGCCGGGTGGAGTCGATACAGAGCGGCGTCGAGCCGATCCGGACCAGTTCCGCAACGCCGGCACGCATCATCGCGGTTTCGTCGATGCCGGAAAGGCCGAAGTTGACGTCGAGCAGAGCGGCCCCCTGGGCGGACTGCTCCCGGGCGAATTCGCGCACCAGTTCAAATTTGCCGGCCCGCAGCTCCGCCTGAAGCGCCTTTTTCCCGGTCGGATTGATTCGTTCGCCGATGATGGCGAACGGTTCTTCCAGAGCCAGACGGCGGAAACTCGACGGCGAAGCGACCACCCCGCGCTTTTCCTGCCGGACCGACAGCGGGCGGCGCGAGGAAATTTCGTTGTGAAGCGCGGCAAGATGGGCCGGCGAAGTGCCGCAGCAGCCGCCCAGCAGATTGGCGCCGGCGTCGATCAGGGCGATGGAAGCTTTCGCAAACGCGTCCGGCGCGAGGTCGAAGACGGTTGTCCCATCGACCAGATGGGGCATTCCGGCATTGGGTTTGGCGACCAGCGGAATGGCCGCGTACGGCTTGAGTTCCCGGATCACTTCGGCCATCTCCGTCGGGCCGGTCGAACAGTTGCAGCCGAACGCGTCCGCGCCGAGTGCCTGCAAGGTGACCAGCGCCGAAACCGGATGCACCCCGGTCAGCGTCCGGCCGCCGGGTTCGAAGGTGAGGGTGACGATTGCCGGAAGGTCGCTCAGCTCGCGCACGGCGATCAGGGCGGCGCGCGCCTCCTGCAGATCCATCATCGTTTCGATGGCAAAGCCGTCGACGCCGCCGTCGATCAGGCCGCGCACCTGCTCCTTGTACAGTTCGACCGTTTTCTCGAAGGAGAGGGGGCCGAAAGGTTCGACCAGCTGGCCGGTGGGCGCAATGTCGCCGAAGACCAGTTTGCCGGGAACGGCGCGCCGGGAGATTTCCGCGAGCTGCCGGTTGATTTCGCCGGTCTGCTGTTCCAGATGGAACTCCGCGAGTTTGAGCGGGTTCCCGCCGAACGTCGGCGCGTACACCAGGTCGGAACCGGAAGCGGCGTAGGCCTGCTGGACCGCGGCGAGCGCTTCGGGGTGTTCCAGCACCCACGCTTCCGGACAGACGCCGGCAGGCATGCCGCGTTTGACCAGTTCGGTGCCGGTGGCACCGTCCAGCTGGATCAGTCGTTGTTCGATCAGGGCGTGAAAGCGGGTTCTGGTCATGGCGGATTCCCCTTGTTTTTCTCTCTTGTCATCCTTATAAAATAACGCCGCGCGGCGGGAAAATCAATGCGCGGCGGCGTGGAATGTTGAAATCCCCTCTCTGCGGCGCTATATTGGATGAAATGACACTGCGGCCCTGCGCCGAAGACAGGAAAGATTCGATCATGGAACCGACACTTTTTACCGCGCACTTTCAGTTGACGGGGCGCTGCAATCTCGCCTGCCGCTTCTGCGGGCAGACGAAGGGAATGCTCGCGGCGGAAGAGCGCGAACTTCCGGTGGAAACCTGGCGGAATGTCGCCGACGCTCTGGAGAAATCCGCCCGGGCCGCCGGGGTGCCCCCCGAAGTGATGCTCTGGGGCGGAGAACCGCTTCTGTACCGTGGCTTTGCGGAACTTGCCGAACGGCTCTCCCGGCGGGGATTCCGGGTTGGAATGGTGACCAACGGAACCTTGATCGACCGCTTTGCACCGGTTCTGCGGGAGTTTCTGGACGTGATCCACGTCTCGGTGGATGGAATGGAGGAGGCGCACGACCGGGTGCGCGGTCGGGGCGTGTTCGCCCGGATGCGCCGCAATCTGGAACTGTTGCGCGGCAGGCGCGGAAAGCTGATCTTTCTGACGACCGTCTCCGACGCGAACGTCGCCGGACTTGCGGAACTGCCCTTTCAACTTGCCGAACTGGGGCCGGACCGGATCATCCTTCAACAGCTGATGTACTTGTCGCAGGCGGAGATTCGGGCCTACCGCGACTTCAGCCGGCGAACGTTCGGCTGCGATTACCCGGAGCTGGAGGCCTGGCATCGGGAAGAGGATGCCGGGTATCTCGCCCGGCTGAAGGAGGAGCTTGCCAAAATCCGGAAGACGGACTATCCGGTACCGGTGGAGTTCACCGGGCACGTCTATCCGCAGTTGAACGACGAGGCGCCGCCCTGCGAGGCCCCGTTCTGCCGGGTGCACATCCGCCACGACGGGGCGGTCGGCTTCTGCACGGACTACTTCGGTTTTTCCGCCGGAAACATTACGGAACGGCCGCTGGAGGAGATCTTCCGGGGAGAGCGGGCGGAACTCTTCCGCGCCGCGGTGCGGGAGAATGCTCTGCCGACCTGCCGCCATTGTCCGTGGCGGCTGCAGCACGGTTTCCGGATGCTGCCGTAGATGCCAAAAAGTCCGCCCGGCGGGAGGTCCGGGCGGACTGGGGAAATGCCGACGCGTGGGAGCGCCGACAGGAGATTTCAAAGCCCCGCGTTCTTCAGGAGTTCCTGAAGGTGGGCGATGTAGGCCTTTGCCCCGCCGGGACGGTACCCGGTGGTCGCAAACGCCCTGCCGTCCGGCCGGAGCAGCACGACGGTCGGAAATCCTTCCACCCGGAACTGTTCCGCGAGAGCGGCATTCTGCATCTTCAGCTCACGGCTCTGGGGGGCGCGGCGCGGAAAATCCGCCTGAAACATCACGAAATGTTCCGCCGCCCATTTGGCGAACTCCGGCTGATGGAACACCTCCTTGTCCAGTTTGATGCACCAGCCGCACCAGTCGGAACCGCTGAACGATACCAGCAACGGTTTCTTCTCCTTGGCGGCGAGGGCCTGAGCGGCCTTGAAATCGGTCATCCAGAGCGTTTTTTCCACATTGTCCGCCGCTTTTTGGGCCGGCGCGGCTGCCGGAGCTGCCGCTTCTGCCGGGGGGGCGGCGAGAAGTGCCATGAGGCCGGCCGCTCCGAGCGCAGCACGCCGTCCGCCGAGATGGAACCAGGTTTGTTTCTTCATCATTACTCCTCCTCCTTTTGATCGCTTTCGCGAACTTTTTATTTTCGTTTTGCCAATATAAAAGGAAAATGAAAAATTTCAAGGGGTAA
>NZ_DBEXAY010000294.1:0-17537 GCF_048170485.1 Victivallis sp.
AGAGCGACGGCCCCGGGGCCGTCGGAGCCGGCGCGGCACCGTTAACCGGCAGAAAACGGTTGCCGCTCTGTTGGAATTCTGCGGCGACGCCGCCCTGGAGTTTGCCGGAAAATCCCGACTGCCTGACATCCGGATTGCCGAGCCAACACCACTGCAAATGGAGCGGAAACAGTCCTGCCGCCTGCACCGCAACCGGGTTGACAGAGAATCGCTCCGATGGTATATTTCCCGAGGTTCGCAAAGGAAAATGCGGAGGCACTTCAGGAGATGACACAATGTATGATGTTGAAACGACAGACGATCTGTTGAACTCCAGAATCTACCGCGACGAACCCATCCTCCGGGACGCCCTCGCGACAGCATCTCTCGTTCCGCCACAGTACCGCCGAATGCGCGAAATCGTCAGAAACGACGCCCTCTACGGCCGTTCCGAAGCGGAAATCTTCTATCGCCAGGGGAAGTTCATGGAGGATTTTGAAGACGATTTCGATGAGCCCGGTGAATTTTTCCGCTATTTTCCCACGTATCAATCGATGACCGATCGACAGTTGCGCAGCTACTTCACCTGGCGAAGCCGTCTCCGGCACGGCACGCTGGAACCGACCTCACTTTCGTTCGTCTTCGTCTATCTGTACGAACTGCTCAATCAGATCGGAGTCAACTCCCCCGAAGAGGGATTTCACATGCTGAAACGGTTCTGGAACGACTACCGTCGGTTCGAGCCGAAACTCGACCGTTATCTCCCCCCCTGGCTCCGCGACTATGTCGTTTATTATGACCTGGACAACGCGCTCCTCGACGATCTGCCACCGGATAAACTCGACGTTGCAGCCATGACACTGCTGAATTTCCGGGAATGCAGCGCAGAGGAGCTGTTCCAGGCGCTGAATGCCCTGTCGGCTTACGATCTCGGCAGCTCCCGGTTCTATCAAGAACATCCTGACGAGGTGAAATTTGTCGTACGCGACCTTCTTCTCGCGCTGGCCGACTACTGCGAAAAAAAACGGAAGAACGACATCGGCAGGCGGCTCTGCGGTGAACTCCGCACCGATCCCTGTATTCTGTTTCACTCCGCCGTCTTCCATGACCATCTGAAACGAAGAGAGTACTGCCACGCGCTCAATCCAGTTCATAAATACTTCTGTCGAAACGGAAAATGGAGTTGCGAACGTTTTCTGCCAAGCAAGAGCAAACGTCAGGAAACCGGGACCCTGCTCAGGACGATCGACTTTCTGATGCGGCAGGAGTTCGGCTTCCACTCTCCGTTGAAGGCAGGGAAAAGTCCCGCCCTCTACCGCGAACTGGTCGCCAACGCGCTCCGGCATCTTCACGAGGAGACACGGAAGCACGCCCTGCCCCGGCTCGACCTCTCCCGGCTCGACCGCATCCGCAACGACGCGCAGGAAATTCAGGAGCGGCTGATCGTTGCCTCTCCGGAGGAAGCGGTTCCGGCGGCTTCGGCACCGCTTCTGCCACCCTCCCCGCCGGAACCGGAAAAGGCCGAATATCCGGCCGGGCTGACCGGAGCGGAATACCGCTTTCTCCTCCGGTTATTCGGCGAAAACATGCCGGCTCCAGACGAAACACCGGGCACGCCGGCGGAATCCCTGCTCATCGACTCCATCAACGAAAAACTCTTCGACCGCTTCGGCGACACCGTGATCACCTGCGACGGAGAAACGCCGGCTCCGGTGGAGGAGTATGCTGACGAATTGAAAGGAATCCTCCTGCCATGAAAGTTCCCAGACGAATTGCAACCGTACTCATCAACTCCCTGAAAGGCGGCGTAGTGCCGCGCATCGGACTGCCCTACATCGCCGTCGGGCGCAAAGAGGAACTCGAAGCCCTGCTCCACGACATCGATATCGTCGCAGACGGCGGTGCCTCCTTCCGCTTCCTGTCGGGAAGATATGGCAGCGGCAAAAGCTTCCTGCTCCAGACCATCCGCAACTATGCCATGGATCGCAACTTCGTCGTGGCCGACGCCGATCTCTCGCCGGAACGGCGGCTGCAGGGCACCCGCGGCCAGGGGCTCGCCACCTACAAAGAGTTGATCTGTAACCTCTCAACCCGCACCCGTCCGGAAGGCGGCGCACTCGGCCTCATTCTCGACCGCTGGATCAGCGGCGTCCGGAGCGAAACCGCCGCCGAAGAGGGGCTGTCGCCGGAAAGCGCCGGATTTGACCGGGTTGTCGAAAAAAAGATCTACGAGGTGATTCACTCTCTGAACGAGATGGTCCACGGCTTCGACTTTGCCCGGCTGCTCTCGCTCTACTACCGCGCCGGACTCACCGGAGACGAGGAAACCAAGGCGAAAGTGGTGAAGTGGTTCCGCGGTGAATACTCCGGCAGAATGGAAGCGCGCGCCGAACTCGGTGTCAACATCGTCATCACCGATGACGACTGGTATGACTATCTCAAACTTTTCGCGCTCTTCCTCCGGAAAGCCGGGTACAGCGGGCTGCTCATCCTCATCGACGAACTGGTCAACATCTGCAAGATTCCCAACAGCATCACCCGGCAGAACAACTACGAGAAAATCCTCACCATCTACAACGACACGCTGCAGGGGAAAGCACGTTATCTCGGCGTCATCATGGGCGGCACCCCGCAGTGCATCGAAGACCCCCGTCGCGGCCTTTTCAGCTACGAGGCGCTGCGCTCCCGGCTGGCCGAGGGAAGGTTTCACCTGGAGGGAATGCGCGATGTGCTCTCCCCGGTCATCAAACTTTCCCCGCTCACCGCGGAGGAGATGCTCGTACTGGTCGAGAAACTCGCCGCCATCCATGCCGAACTCTTCGGATACGAACCGCGTCTCCGACAGCCGGAGCTGGTCACTTTCATCCAGATTGAATTCGCCCGGATCGGTGCGGACGAGAAACTCACACCGCGTGAAGTAATCCGCGATTTCATCGAACTCCTGAACATCGTCTGGCAGAATCCCGGGGTCGACGTTGCCGGACTGCTCGGCTCGGAACAGTTCCAATACGCCCGTCCGGAGCCGGCCGGCCCTCCGGCGGAAAAAGAGTTCGAGGAGTTTGAAATTTAGCCGGAGAAGATGGAATGCAGATCTTTCAACGCTACGCCCCGTTCATCCGGGAGTTCATCTACCGCAACAGCTGGGAGTCGCTGCGTGCAATCCAGGTCGCCGCAGGTGACGCGATCTTTCACTCCGACGCCAACCTCCTGCTCTCCGCCTCCACCGCCTCCGGCAAGACGGAAGCGGCCTTCTTCCCGATTCTGACCCTCTTCCTCGAGGATCCGCCCCGTTCGGTCGGCGCCCTCTACATCGGTCCATTGAAAGCGCTCATCAACGACCAGTTCCAGCGGCTCAACGACCTCTGCAGGGAGGCGGAAATTCCGGTCTGGCACTGGCACGGCGATGTCGCGCAATCCCATAAGAACCGACTGCTCCGCCACCCCTCCGGCATTCTCCAGATCACGCCGGAATCCCTCGAAGCGCTGCTGCTGCACCGCCACGCCGATATTCCCCGGCTGTTCGGCGACCTGCGCTTCATCGTGATCGACGAAGTGCACTCCCTCATGCGTGGCGACCGCGGCGGACAGACCCTCTGCCTGATCGAACGGCTCACCCGCCTCTCCGGCTCCTCCCCCCGCCGGATCGGACTCTCCGCCACCATCGGGGATCCGGAGCGCACCGGCGAATTCCTCGCCGCCGGAACCGGCAGGCCCACCGTGATCCCCCGAATCGAAAGCAAAGGCGTCCGCTGGCGCCTCTCGCTGGAACACTTCTACATCCAGGGAAGGCAGTCCGCCGAAGAGAACGAGGCGCCGGTTGCAGCAGGAGAACCGCTGGACGCACCGACCGACACCGCGCCCGCCGACGCGGATCCGGGGCTGGCGTACATTTTCGAACACACCCGCGGCAGAAAATGTTTGGTCTTCGCCAACTCCCGCGAAGAGTGCGAGGCGGTCACCTCCACCCTCCGCCGCTACTGCGAACAGAACGGAGAACCCGACCGTTTTCTGATCCATCATGGCAACCTCTCGGCCTCCTATCGGGAGGGGGCTGAAGCAGCGATGAAGGATGAATCCCGCGCGGATACTACCGTAACCACTGCCACACTCGAGCTCGGCATTGACATCGGCAGGCTCGAACGGGCATTCCAGATCGATGCGCCATTCACCGTCTCGGCGTTTCTGCAGCGCATGGGGCGGACCGGTCGCCGGGGACAGCCGCCGGAGATGTGGTTCGTCATCCGTGAAGAGCGTCCGGAAGCGCGGGCGATGCTTCCGGCGTTTATTCCGTGGCCGCTGCTGCAGGCAGTCGCACTGGTTCAACTTTACCGGAAAGAGCGGTGGGTCGAACCGCCGAAGCTGGATCGGCTCCCCTTCAGTCTGCTCTATCACCAGACGATGGCCATCCTCGCCTCCGGCGGAGAACGCACCCCGGCGGAACTCGCCTCACAGGTGCTTTCGCTCAGCAGCTTTCACCGGATCAGCAAAGAGGACTACCGGCTCCTGCTTCGTCATCTCCTCGAAACCGGCCAGATCGAACGCACCCCGGAGGGAGGAGTAATCGTAGGCCTGGCGGGAGAACGTGTGACCAACTCTTTTCAATTCTACGCCGTCTTCAAAGAGAATGAGGAGTTCACCGTCCGTCAGGAGTCGCAGGAGATCGGCACAATCGTCCGCCCGCCGCCGGTCGGCGAAAAGATCGCACTGGCGGGAAAGGTGTGGATCGTCGAGGAGATCGACTACAAACGCCGTCTGATCTACTGCAACCCGGTCCGCGGAAAGGTGCCCGCCTATTTCGGCCAGTGTCCGGGCGACATCCATACCCGGATTCTCGAAGAGATGCTTCAGGTATTGCGGGGGGAGGACACCCCTCCCTATCTTATGAAAAACGCCGCCGCCCGCCTCGCGGAGGCACGGCACACCGCGCGTCGCGCCGGGATGACCGATTCGGTGCTCCTGCCGCTGGGCGGCGAGAGCTGGTGTCTCTTTCCCTGGCTCGGAACTTACGCGTTTCTCGCGCTGGAACGGTTTCTCAAACTCCGCTGTGCCGCCCGCCTCGGGCTCTCCGCCCTCGAGTCCTCGCGCCCCTATTTCCTTCAGTTCAAAATGAAGGCCTCCCGGGAGGAATTTTTCCGGGTGCTGGACGAAGCGGAACAGGAGCCGCTCAACCCGCTGGAGCTGGTCTATCCGGGCGAAATCCCGCTGTTCGAAAAGTATGATGAATTCCTGCCCCCGGAACTGGTCCGGAAGGGGTTCGCCTGCGGCATCCTCGGAATCGATGAGATGAAACAGCGTATCCGGAGCTGGTGCCGCTCCGGCGGAAGAGCGATTCCGCTCAGTTCTGTTTCTCCGCCAGGCGGCGGTGAAGCGTCCGGCGGCTGATGCCGAGCAGTTTTGCCGCCGCCGTCCGGTTGCCGTTGCACTCGGCCAGCGCCTTCTCGATAAGTTCGCGTTCGGTCGCTTCAAACGTACCGACCGGAAGCTCTTTCTTCTCCGGAGCGGCCGCCGCAGGTTGCGCCTCCCGGATGTTCTCCGGAATATCCGCCAGCGTGAGTTCATGCCCCTTCGCCAGCACCACCATGCACTCGATGCAGTTGCGCAACTCCCGGATGTTTCCCGGCCAGTCGTACTGCACCAGACGCTCCAGCGCATCCGGCTCGATCCCGTCCACCTCCCGCTGGTTCTCCTTTGCAAATTCCGCAATGAACCGGCGGATCAGAACCGGAATCTCCCCCCGCCGTTCGCGCAGCGGCGGCAGTTCGAGGTTGACCACCGAAAGCCGGTAGAAGAGATCCTCCCGGAAACTCTTCTCCGCCACCATCTTCCGCAGATCGCGATTGGTGGCGGCGATCAGGCGGACATCCACCTTGACCGTCTCCGTCCCCCCTACCCGCTCGAAGGAACGGCTCTCCAGCACCCGCAGCAGCTTCACCTGGGTTGCGGCGTCGATCTCGCCGATTTCATCGAGAAAAATTGTCCCGTGATCGGCCAATTCAAAGCGCCCTTTCCGCCGCTCCGACGCGCCGGTGAACGCCCCCTTTTCGTATCCGAAAAGCTCGCTCTCCAGCAGGGTGCTGGTCAGCGCCGCGCAGTGCACCGGCACAAAGTAGCCGGTCCGGCCGCTCCGGTCGTGAATCAGTCGCGCAATCACCTCTTTCCCGGTGCCGCTCTCCCCGGTGAGCAGTACGGTGGAACGGGTCGGCGCCACCGTGGCCACCATCTCCATAATCCGCCCCATCGGGTCGTCAGAGCCGGGCGCCGGGAAAACCAGCTCCGAATCACTTCCCCCCTCCGGCGCCGACGCCGCCGATGTCTGTTTTTCCGCCGCCGGATGGCGCGAAGCGAGCGCCGCGTCGATCACCTCTTCGAGTTTATCGAGCTTGACCGGCTTCGGCACGAAATCGAACGCCCCCTGTTTCACCGCGGTGACCGCGTCGCCGATCGAACCGTAGGCGGTGAGCAGAATGCACAGTGGCCGGTCCGCCTTGCTCCGCGTCGCCTCCAGCACACTCATGCCGTCGGCGTTCGGCATGCGCAAATCGGTCAGGACCAGATCGAAATTCCGCTCCTTGAGCAGCTCGATCGCCACCTCGCCATCGGCGGCGGTGGTGACGGAGAAACGCCCCCGCAGATAGCGCGCGAGCGCTTCACGGGTGTTGTGTTCATCGTCTACAATCAGAATTTCCGGACGGTCCGCCATGATTTCTCCCTTCCCGGCCGCTTCACTGCCGGATCTGCGGCATCAGCCGGTAATACCGGCCCCCGAGCTCCCCGATCAGGAACTCAGCGGCTTCCCGCGGCTCGAAATATCCGAAAAGGATGAGGTCGAAATAGGCCGCGCGCCGGGCGATATCCACCCGCCCGGCAAACCGGCCGTCCCGAAGCGGCTGTTCAAAGGAAAAACATTTCGGAGACGGTGGATCGAACCGCATCTCACAGACCGGTTCGCTGCCGAGCTGCCCGGCCAGACGCCGGACAAATTCCGGATAGCGTTCCGGCTGATCCCACAGCGCCCCGCTGCACTCGTAAATATCGATCGCGGCGGAGAGTCCCCGCGCGCCGGTGGCGTTAAAACGCGACTTCCACGAAAGGTGATAGCGCGCCGCCGGTCCCTCAGTCACCGGAACCAGACGCTCCACGCCGTTGGTTCCGACAATGCCGCGGTGCATCATGCTCGAAACGATCCACTGCGCCGAACCGATTCCGGCGGCGATTTCCCGGATCGCCACGTCGAAGTTCACGCCGTCGCCGCAGGTGAAAAGATCCACCGCCGCATAGTCGTGCTCCGGCCAGGCGTGCACGGCGAAATGGGATTCGCTGATCACCACGACGCCGCTGACCCCCTGCGGTTTGAACTCATGAAAATAGGCGTCGATCACCGTCGCCCCGGAGCGTTTCGCCGCATCGACGAAAATCTCCCGCAACCGTCCGGCATCCGCCAGAACCGCGGAATTACACTCGTAAAACTCGACCGTCATATGGCGGCCCAGCGCCGTCCCGACCTCCTCCGCCGGCGACGCCATGGAACCAGAACTCTTCATTGCATCACTCTTTCCACACCGGGCCTCCCGCCCGGTACAATCTCCACACATCACTGCCGATATTCCGGCAGAAGCTGACACTGCGAGGCAAGCTCCTCCTCAAACGCCTGCCGCGCCAGCTGTTCCTTGTAGGAACGGCACATCAGCTCATACTGGGCCCGCTTGGCCTCGAACTCCTTCATATCCGCCGGAATCCGCTTGATCAGCTCGGAAATGCCGGCCCCTTCCGCCGTATTGTAAACGGCGGAAACCTCGCCGGTGCGCAGCTCCGCCACCGCCCGCGCCGCCGCCTCCAGGCCGGCCGCGGGAGGATTCTGCAACGAAAATTCAAAGGTCTTGAACGTGCATCCCTTCAACGCGGCAAACGCCTTCGAACGCGCCGCCGGGTCCTTGACCGCCTTCAAACTGGTCAGAGCGGCATCCGCCGCCTCGCGGGCCAGCTTCTTCGCCTGCGCCTCGACAAAGTCCGTCGCCAGCTGGCGGGAAACCTCGTTGAACTCCGCCGGACGCGCCGCCACCCGCTCGACCACAATGCCGACATAGGCCGCATTCTCGGTCGGAATCGCGTTGGTCACCGGATTGCTGCCCGCAGTGGCGGCCAGCTGCTGCATCAGCTGACGGGAACGGATTTTGCCGACCACCTCGGCATCGACGTCAACCATGCCGGTTTCCACGATGGCGAGTTTCTCCTTGCCGGCCAGTTTCCGGAACGCATCGGCCTTGTTCTCCGCCTCCGCGACCACCTCATAAGCCTGAGAGGCGAAGTCATAGGCGCGGCGCACTGCCAGATCACGGCTGCGCGTTTCGACGAACTTTTTACGCACCTCGTTCTTCACCTTGGCGAACTCAGGAGCCTTGCCGTCCTTGCCGGCAAACGCCTGCGGATCCGCCTTGAAGAACTTCTCCAGCTCCGCCGCGGTCGCCGCCTTCTCCGCCTCCGCCCGGAACGAGGCATAGGGGAACTCCAGCAGCAGTGCGGAGAGTTTCGCCTGAATCTGGTACTCGCTGCGGTTGGTGTCGAAGTAGGTGCGGATCGCCTTGGCGTCGCGCGCATCCACCTTGTTCTTGAATGCGGAGGCGTCGAACAGCGCCGCCTTCACCTCGAACTTCCCGTTGAGCTGACGATAGAAATTCTCCACTTCGCCCGGCGTCACCGCCACGCCGGAGGCGAGATCGCGACTGACTTTGTTGAGCAGCACAATGTCCCGGACCGCATCATTCAAATCGGTATCGGCGATTCCCTGCCGGTTCAGGTTGGCCAGCAGCTGCTTGTAGGCGTCGAGACTGAACTTGCCCTCCACCTGAAGCGTCGGAGCCTGACGGAGCAGTGCCGCGACCTCCTTGTCGCTGGCCGCCAGCCCCATCCGCTTCGCCGCCTGCACCAGACAATAGGGGCCGAACGCCTCCTCCGGGTTGAGGTTGCGCGAAGAAACTCCGTAGAACACCTGATTGAAGAGCTGGAGCCGCTCCGCCTCGGTGATCAGATCCCCGTAGGTCACCGGTTCGCCGAACGCGGTGCCGACGCGGGTGTTCGCCGGGTCGGAGAACATATCCAGCCCGAACTGACCCGGCGTCAGAAATCCCATGAACGACACGATGATGACGATCGTGAACGCTCCGAAAAGCCACCGGCTGTGTTTGTGGAACATCGTGTTGAGTTTCTTGATAATCATGGAACTGCACCTTTCTTTTGTTTTTATCGCAGATTCGTGATTTTCACTTTAATTTGTTCCGGATAGATCTCCCGCACGTCGAGACTGTCCCCTTTGACGTAACAGCCGACCGGGAGCGTATAGATGCCCGGCTCGGAGAGCCGCGAAATATCCAGATACACCTTGACGTCGCCAGTGCGCAACGCCGAAACCGGCTGCGCCAGCCCGCTCACCGTCACATCCACCCGCGGCTTGTCGAGCACCTCCACCTGGAACCGGCGGTTTCCGCCCGGCTCGGAAAGCAGCAGCAGCGGCATATCCTGAAAAATTCTCCGTTCATAGTTTCGCACAATATCCACCTGCACCGTCGCCCGCCACGGCGAAACCATCACCCCCGACGGCGCCTCCAGCTGCGCCCGGTATTCAAACGATTCGGTCACCGCATCGTCGAGCGGAATCGGCTGTGTCGAAATCTCCTGCAATTCCCGGACCAGCTGTTCCGGCCCGGTCACCTGGGTCTCCGACGGAATGCATCGCACATCCGCCCGCCGGTAGTTCTTCCCCAGCTGCCCCTTGAATTTCGGCCGCACCGGCACATTCCGCGATATCCGCCGCTGCAGATTCAATACCAGCTCTCCGTACTGCGGGTCGATCGAACTTACGCTGACCCCCTTGACCGGGCGGAAATCCGACGGATGCAGCCGCACTTTGAACGGCATGCCCGGCACATAATCCTCCAGCCGGACCTCGACCACCCCCTTGAGATCCTTGCCGTCGAAGTTGCGCAACGAACTCTTCGGCCCCTTGACATTCACCGCAATCAGAAAATCCTGACGCCCGACGCTGATGAGTTCAGGAGGCAGCCGGATCTCCACCGGCACCCCGGTGAGCTTCTGCTCCCCGGCGAGCTGCGCCTGCACCGCAAAGTAGGTGAAGAAGGCGAAGCAGAGCGCAATCAGTTTGCGCCAGAAATCCCGGCGCAGAAAACTCCAGATCCGCGAGAAGAGACGGCTGACAAGGTGGTTCATTTCTCCGCACTCCTTTCCGTCGCGGCCGGTGCGGACGACGGCAGTTCCGACTGCTCCTCCAGCATCTGCACGGTTTCGGCCAGATCGGTGTCATCCTGCTCCTGAATGATCAGTTTCTCCAGATAATTCTCCAGCTCGCTGATCGCGAGATCCCGGTGGAGCACCCCACGGCAGGCGATGCTGATCGTGCCGGTCTCCTCGGAGACCACAATCGTCACCGCGTCGGTCTCCTCGGAGATTCCCAGCGCCGCCCGGTGCCGGGTACCCAGCCGGCGGGAGATGTTCTCCGCCCGCGTCAGCGGCAGAATCGCCCGCGCCGCCACAATCCGGTCGTCGTGAATGATCACCGCGCCGTCGTGCAGCGGCGAGTTGGGGAAGAAGATCGACTCGAGCACCATCGCGTTGATCTTGATGTCGAGCCGCACCGAGTCGTCGATCAGCGCCTGCATGCCGATCCGCCGCTCCACCACCATCAGCGCACCGCATTTGCGCTTCGCCATGTTGGCGGTGGCGGTGACCAGTTCGCCGATCACCTCGCGGCGGCGCTTGCCCTGGAACACCGTGTAACTGCCCAGCTGGGCGAACGCCCGCCGCAGTTCCGGCTGAAAGATGATGAAGAGCGCCGTCGGCAGTGAAACCAGCAGCCACTGCAGCAGGAAGTTGATCGCCTCCAGCTTGAGATACTGCGAAATGACGATCAGCGCCACCAGCAGAATGATGATTCCGGCCAGCACGTAGGACCCGCGCGCGCCGCGCATGTAATACAGAATTTTATAGATCACCAGCGTGAGAATCGCAATCTCGATGACCATCCGCGCGAAATCGATCAGCATGGAAACATCCGGCAGCATCCCGCACCTCCCTTATTCCCGCAGTTTCGCCCGGACCAGCAGTGCGTCACGCAACGGCCGGACATCGTGAACCCGCAGAATATCCACTCCGCTATCCGCCAGACAGAGCGCCACAGCCAGCGTGCCGCTGACCCGCTCCGACGGCTCCGGCCGCTGGAGAAACGAGCCGAGAAACGACTTCCGTGACATACCAACCAGCACCGGGCCGAGCCGGCGGAACTCCCCGCTCCGGCGCAACAGCTCCCAGTCCTGTTCCGGCGTCTTGGCAAAACCGATGCCGGGGTCGACGATCAGATTCTCCTCCGCCACGCCCGCCTCCAGCGCAAGCTGTTTTGCGGCGGCAAGCTCCGCGGCCACCGCGGCAACCACGTCGTCTCCGTAATCGTGAAACTCCGCCGAACGCATCGTCTCCGGCGTTCCCCGCGAATGGCTGAGCACCAGCGCCGCGCCGCCTTCGGCAGTCACCCGCGCCAGCGCGGCATCGTACCGCAAAAGCGAAACGTCGTTGATGATCTCCACGCCGCACTCCAGCACGGCGGCGGCCACTTCGGATTTGCGCGTATCGACGCTCAGAACCGCGCCGGGGCGCGCCGAACGGATTCCCCGGATCACCGGCAGAATCCGCTCGATCTCCTCTCCCGGCGGAATCTCCCGCGCGCCCGGCCGGGTGGATTCCCCGCCGATGTCGAGCAGATCGGCGCCGTCGTCAAGCAGCCGCAGCGCCCGGTCGAGCGCACTGCCGGCCGCGGAGGCCGCCCCTTCGCTGAAGGAGTCCCCGGTCGCATTGACGATCCCCATGATCAGGGGACGTTGTTTCGGCGCCGAATATTGCCTGAAGTGAAACATGCCGCCTCGCGGTTTGATGGGTTATTCCCCGCTGCCGGGTTCGACATCCGTATCGGCCGACGGGGTCGCCGGGGCTTCCGGCACCGCCGGTTCCGCCGTGGTCCCCTCTTCCGCCGGAGCTTCCGCCGTGGCGGCTTTCGGAACATCCACTTCGATCAGCTTGGCGACGCCGGTGATGCGGTCACCCGCGTTGAGGTTCATAATCCGCACCCCCTTCGAGGCGCGTCCGACCCGGCGGATCTCCTTCGCCGGAATCCGCACCAGCTGACCGCGTTCGGTGGTGAGCAGAATTTCGTCCTCCTCGGTGATCTGAATCACCGACAGCACCGATTCGCCTTCGCGCAGGCGGATGTTCACCACCCCCTTCGCTCCGCGGTTGGTCTTGCGGTAGGTGCTCACATAGGAGCGCTTGCCCATGCCGCCGTCGGTCACCACCAGCACCTCCGGACCGCTGCCGTAGACCGGGGCTTCGTCATCGACGTCGACTTCGACCTCGGTTTCCGTCTCGTTCTCGTCGGCGGGCTCCTCATCGCTGTACACATGTTCGCGGATGATTTCGAGGCTGACCACGTCGTCCCCCGGAATCTTGAACCGCATGCCGGTCACGCCGCGGGCGGTACGCCCCATCGGCCGGATCTGCTCGTCGTTCTGATCGAAGAGGCAGGCCATGCCGAGCCGGGTGGAAAGCAGAATTTCGTTGCCGTTCTCGCTGATGCCGGCGCCGATGAGATCGTCGTCGTCCTCGATGACGAGGGCGCGCAGACCAACCCGGCGGAGATTCTTGAAGAGGGCCAGTTCGCTCTTCTTGATGTAGCCGCGGCGCGACGCCATGACGATGTATTTGTTCGGATCGTTGAACTCATCCTGGCTGACGGTCAGCATCGCGCAGATCTTTTCGCCGGGCTCGATCTTGATCATGTTGACGATCGCCTTGCCCTTGCCGGTGCGCGACCCCTCCGGAATCTCGTAGACGTTGAGCCAGTACATGAAGCCGCGGTCGGTGAAGAAGAAGATGAGATCGTGGCTGTCCGCATTGAAGAGGTGTTCGACGTGATCCTCCTCCTTGGTCTCCATGCCGATGATCCCCTTGCCGCCGCGGTGCTGCGTGCGGTAGGTGTCGGCGGGCACCCGCTTGATGTAGCCGGTGTTCGACACGGTGATCACGCAGCTGTGGCGCGGAATCAGGTCGGCGATGTTGAGGTCGGAGTCGTCGGTGGTGATCTCCGTCCGGCGCGGATCGGCGTACTTCTCTTTGATTTCGAGCAGTTCGTCGCGGATGACGCCGAGCCGCATGTCGCGGCTGGCGGCCAGCGCCTTGAGGTATTCGATCCGCTTGAGCAGCTCTTCGAGTTCCGCCTTGAGCACCTCGATCGCCAGTCCGGTCAGCTGGTGCAGCCGCATATCGAGAATCGCGTCGGTCTGGACCTGGGTGAATTCGAAACGGGCGATCAGGTTCGCCGCCGCATCAGCGCGGCTGCGCGACTCGCGGATGATCTGCACCACCTCGTCGATGTTGGCCAGCGCCTTCATCAATCCTTCGAGGATGTGGGCCCGCGCCTCCGCTTTGCGCAGATCGAAGATGGTCCGCCGCAGCACCACTTCGAGCCGGTGGTCGATGTAGGCCTGCAACACCTGCACCAGATTCATCGTGCGCGGCCGGTTGTGGTCCACCACCAGCATCGTGCAGCCGAAGGTGGTTTCAAGCAACGTGTGCGCGTAGAGCTGGTTGAGCACGACCGAGGCCATCGCGCCGCGCTTGATCTCGATGACGATGCGCATGCCGGTCCGTTTGCTCGACTCGTCGCGCAGCCCGGAGATGCCGGTGATGCGCTTCTCGTTGACCAGTTCGGCGATCTTCTTGACCAGCTGTTCCTTGCAGACCGCGTAGGGAATTTCCGTGACGATGATCTGCTCGCGGCCGTCCTTCTCGATGATGTCCGCCTTGGAGCGGATCTTGACACTGCCGTGGCCGGTCTGGTAGAACTGCCGCAGAGAGTAGCGCCCGCGGATGATCGCACCGGTCGGGAAGTCCGGCCCGGGCAGATGCTCCATGAGCTCGTCGACCGTCGCCTTCGGATTCTCCAGCAGACAGACGGTGGCGTCGATCACCTCGCCGAGGTTGTGCGGCGGAATGTTGGTCGCCATACCGACGCCGATGCCGGTGGTGCCGTTGACCAGCAGCTGCGGGAAACGGGCGGGCAGCACCGCCGGCTCCGTCTCCGACTCGTCGAAGTTCGGGATCATGTCGACGGTCTCTTTTTCGATGTCGCTGAGCATCTCCTCGGCGAGCCGCTCCATACGGCACTCGGTGTAACGGCTGGCCGCCGCCGGGTCGCCGTCGATGTTGCCGAAGTTGCCCTGCCCTTCGACCAGCGGGTTGCGCATCGAGAAGTCCTGCGCCAGCCGGACCAGCGCGTCGTAGATCGCCGCGTCGCCGTGCGGGTGGTACTTACCCATCACTTCGCCGACGACGCGCGCGCACTTCACCGTCGCGTGGGATTTGCTCAGCCCGAGCTGCCGCATCGCGTAGAGAATCCGGCGGTTCACCGGTTTCAGACCGTCGCGAACATCCGGAATCGCCCGGCCGACGTTCACGCTCAGCGAATACTGCAGATACGCAGTATGCATAATGTCTTCAATGTTGACCGGAAAATCCCTGTTCCCCAATTCACTCATAACTGATCCCGCCACTATTTATATAAACATTTGTTCGCCAATCAATCGCAATCCGCCTGTCAAAGAAGAGCCCGCGGACCCTAAAATGGAGTAATATACCACCGCGCCGGGATTTTAACAAGCTTCCGGAAGCTGTTTTTTCCGCATTTTCCGCGGTGAGGAATCACTTCACCTCGACATCCATTTCACCATCCGCGAGTTGCGCCCGGAGCAGCGTTCCGGCGGAGAGTTTCGAGGTGGTCACCGGACGGTTCTCCGCCGGGTCGAAGAGGATCGCATAGCCGCGTTCGAGCTGGCGGCGGGGATTGAGCGCGGCGAGCGTTCCGGCGAGCCGGTCGAGCCGCGAACGGTGGCGCAGCAGCAGATTTTCCGCACTCGAAAAGAGCCGGGACTCCAGTTCATCGAGCTGCTGGCGGCGCATTTCGACGAGGTGTTTCGGTTCGCGAAAGACGAAACTGCCGGCGGCGCGCTCGAACCGGCTCCGCAACCGGGTGAGCGTCAGCGCGAGGACGTTTCGCAGATCCTTGTCGAGCCGTTCGAGTTTCGCGGCCATCTCCTCGCGTTTGCCGATCACCAGCTCGGCGGCGGCGGAGGGGGTCGGCACCCGGAGGTCGGCGGCGAAGTCGCAGATGGTGAAGTCGATCTCGTGACCGACCGCGCTGATCACCGGAATGGCGCTCGCGGCGACGGCGCGGGCGAGCCGCTCCTCGTTGAAGGGCCAGAGATCCTCCATACTGCCGCCGCCGCGGGTGACGACGATGACGTCGGCGCCGCGGGTGCGGTTGAAGAATTCGACGCCGCGGGCGACCTGTTCGGCCGCCCCCTGCCCCTGCACCATGCAGGGATAGATGCGGATGTTGACGTTGGGGAAACGGCGGTTGATGATCTGCAGGAAGTCGCGGATCGCCGCCCCGGTGGGACTGGTCACCACGCCGATCCGCTTCGGCAGTACCGGAATCGGCCGCTTGCGCTCCTGGTCGAACAGCCCCTCGGCGGCCAGGCGGCGGCGCACCTCTTCGAAGCGGCGCTGGAGGTCGCCGAGACCGGCCAGGCGCAGGCGGCGGGCGGAGAACTGGTATTCGCCGCGCACCTCATAGACGGTGAGATTGCCGAACGCCTCGATCTTCGACCCGTTGGCGACACCGAGCTTCGCACACTGCGCCGCACCGCCGAAGAAGACGGCGCGGAGCTGGGAGCTGGTGTCCTTGAGCGTGAAATAGGCGTGGCCGGAGCGGTGCAGCACCAGCGAACCGACCTCGCCGCGGAGCCAGAACGGCAGGAGGCTGCCTTCGACGATCTCACGCACTGCGCGGTTGACGTCGCTGACCTCCCAGATCTGTTCCGGAGCCTCCATCGGAAACGGATTACTTCCGGATGCGCATCTGCGGGAAGAGGATCACGTCGCGGATCGCCTCGGCGCCGGTGAGAATCATCACCAGCCGGTCGATGCCGATGCCCATGCCGCCCGCCGGAGGCATGCCGTGTTCGAGGGCGACGAGGAAATCCTCGTCGATCTTGTCCTCCATCCGGTCGCCCTCCTTTTTGCTCTTCTCGAACTGCTCGACCAGCCGGCGACGCTGGATGATCGGATTGTTGAGTTCGGAGTAGGCGGGGGCGACTTCGACGCCGTTGATGCCGAGTTCAAAGACGTCGACGTGGGTCGGATCATCCGGGCACCCCTTGGCCAGCGGCAGGAGTTCGACCGGAATCCGGGTCACGAAGGTCGGCTGGATCAGCGTCGGCTCAACCAGCTTTTCATAGAGTTCATTGGTCACCTCCAGGTCGGGCATGCCGGGGTAGACATCCAGCCCGAGCGACTTGCCGCGCTCGATCCGCTCTTCCGGCGTGAGCTTGAACCAGTCGGCGCCGCCCTTCTCCTCGCACAGTTCGTTGTAGGTGGCGCGCCGCCAGGGGAGCGTGAGGTCGATCACCTTGCCGTTGCCGTGATCGATCTTCAGGGTGCCGACCACCTTCATCGCGACGGTGGTGATCAGCGATTCGATGAGCTCCATCATGGTGCGGCAGTCGCCGTAGGCCTGGTAGACCTCCATCATGGTGAATTCCGGATTGTGGCGGCGATCCATCCCCTCGTTGCGGAAGTTCCGGTTGAGTTCATAGACCTTCTCGAAGCCGCCGACCAGCAGCCGCTTGAGGTAGAGTTCCGGCGCGATGCGCATGTACATGGTCGAATTGAGCGCCTCGTAGAAGGTGGTGAAGGGATTGGCCGAAGCGCCGCCGGCGAGCGACTGGAGCATCGGAGTTTCCACCTCCATGAAGCCGCGGGAATCCATGAAGTTGCGGATTTCGCGAAGGATGTCGCTGCGCATTTTGAGAATCCGGCGGCTCTCGTCGTTGCAGATGAGGTCGAGGTAGCGCTGACGGTAGCGCTGTTCGACGTCGACCAGCCCGTGGAACTTCTCCGGCAGCGGGCGGAGCGACTTCGAAAGAAGCGTGCACTCATGGACGCGGATGGTGAGTTCGCCCATCCGGGTGAGGAAGGTCGGCCCCTTGATGCCGATGATGTCGCCGATGTCGAGCTTCTTGAACAGGGCGAACGCCTCGTCGCCGATCTCGCTCTTGCCGACGAAGAGCTGGATCTTGCCGGAGCTGTCGCGCAAATCGGCGAAGATCGACTTGCCCATGCCGCGGCGGGCGGTCAGCCTTCCGGCGACGGTCACTTCCGGACCGTACTCGCCCTCGGCTGGAGCGACGAATTCAGCGCGCACCTGCTCGATCGGAACGGTGTTGGGGAAGGCGTGGCCGTAGGGATCGATTCCGGCGGCTTCCAGTTCCCGGACCTTCGCCAGCCGCTGGGCGAAAAGGGAGTTGACCTGCTGTTCCCCGGTTTCAGCGCCGGTTGCGGCATCGTTGCGGACTTCTTCACTCATTTCCTGTAATATCTCCTGATTCCAGATAATTTTCGATAAAAAACGCACAAAATTAATGTATCACCATTCGGACAAT
>NZ_DBEXAY010000295.1:0-18301 GCF_048170485.1 Victivallis sp.
AAAAAAACGGTTCCACCATTGAAAAATCACCGTTCCGCACTTACTATAACACTAGTGGAAAACGGAATTGTCGAACGGACATGGTCAATACGAAGCAACGGAATAGAAAAATGAGACAGAAACAGACTTTCACCCTCGTCGAACTCCTCGTGGTGATCGGCATCATCGCCATTCTGGCCGGGCTGGTCATCCCGGCAGTCATCCGCGCCCAGCAGCAGGGCAGAATCACCCAGGCGAAGTCGGACATGGCCACGATTCTCCTCGCCCTCAAGGGAGTGGAGAGCACCTACAACAAGATGGTTGCGCCGGAATCTGGTTCTACAACTACATATTCTTTTGATGGAGAAGATGTCTCGAAAGGCTCCGGTAAATTTTCCAACTGCATTACCCTAGGAGGAGGAAACGATACTGATGTGGATGCTTATGACTGTTTTATCGCGGAACTGTCTGTTCCAAACAAAGTCAGCACGCCCAATATCAATAAACGGAAAATAAAATTCCTGGATCCCAGTCCTAAATTTGATCCTACCATCGAAAACTACAAAGCGAATACAGATGAGGCTGCTAAAGAAAATAGGAAACACCTCTGGCGTGATCCATGGGGAAACCGTTACGTTATCATTATCAATACACAACTCAAGGATGAAATTCCCAATCCGGCTGATACCAACAAATCACTCGCGACCAAAGCAATTGTTTATTCTTATGGTCCGAATGGGAAAGATGATGGCGCCAAAAATATCCTGTACGATGTGGGCAGCCCGACCTCAACCTGCGACGACATCGCCAGCTGGCACTAATTCGAAATTTGTTCTGAACGGGGAGAGGTGCAACAACCTCTCCTCTTTTTTGTGTCGGTCACTTGCCGGCGGAGAGGCTCCGAATCCGGTCGCGGAGATCGGCCGCGCGCTCGAATTCGAGCACTTCCGCCGCGCGGAGCATCTCGCCGGTCAGCTCTTCGATCAATGCCTGCTGATCGGCGGGCGAAAGCCCCAGCCCGCCCAGATCGGTCGAATCGGTGATCATCGAACCGGCCAGCGACGGCATCTTCCTCTTTCCCTTCGACGCCTCCGGCGAGACGATCTCGCCGATGGTGAAGTGCCGCTCCTTGCGGATGGTCTGCGGCGTGATCCCGTGCGCTTCGTTGTAGGCGATCTGGCGGCGGCGGCGCGCTTCGGTCTGGTCGATCAGCGCCTGCATCCCCGGCGTGATGCTGTCGGCGTAGAGAATCACCCGTCCGTCCTTGTTCCGCGCGGCGCGACCCGCCGTCTGCACCAGCGAACGCTCCGAACGGAGGAATCCCTCCTTGTCCGCATCGAGAATGGCGACGAGCGCCACCTCCGGCAGGTCGATTCCCTCCCGCAGAAGGTTGATGCCGATGACGCAGTCGAACTCCCCGTCCCGCAGTTTGTTGAGGACCCGCACCCGTTCGAGCGCATCCAGTTCGGAGTGCAGGTAGCTGGTGCGGATTCCCAGCTCGGCCAGATAGTCGGCAAGCCGCTCGGAGCTCTTCTTGGTCAGCGTCGTCACCAGCGTCCGCTCCCCGGCGGCTGCCGCCTTGCGGATTTCGGCAATCACGTCATCCACCTGCCCCTCCAGCGGCCGCACCTCGATCCGCGGATCGAGCAGCCCGGTCGGACGTACGATCAGCTCCACCGGCGGCCCGGAGTGCTCCAGTTCGTAGCTCCCCGGCGTGGCCGAGACGAACACCGTGTCCCCCGCCAGCTCCTCGAACTCCTGAAACTGCAGCGGCCGGTTCTCCAGCGCCGACGGCAGCCGGAAGCCGTGATCGATCAGCACCTGCTTGCGGCTGCGGTCCGCCTTGTACATCGCCTGCAGCTGCGGCAGCGTCACGTGCGATTCATCGATGACGGTCAGGAAGTCCGGCGGAAAGAAGTCGAAGAGGCAGTAGGGGCGCGTCCCCGGGCGGCGGTTCGACAGGTGCATCGAATAGTTCTCAATGCCGCTGCAATAGCCGATCTCCCGCATCATTTCGATGTCGTAGGTGACCCGCTGGTAGAGCCGCTGCGCCTCGACCAGCAGGTTGTTCTTCTCGAACCAGGCGACCCGGTCGCGCATCTCGGCGAGAATGTTGTGCGCGGCGTGCTCAATCCGCTCCGGCGGCAGCACGAAGTGGCGGCAGGGGAAGAGCGTCACCGCCTCCGGACGGGTCTTCACCTTGCCGGAGGTGACGTCGCGCCGCTCGATCGACTCGACCTCGTCGCCGAAAAAGGCCACACGGATGAAGTCGTCCCGCTGCGGTTCGAAGATATCCACCACATCGCCCCGCACCCGGAACTCCCCCTTCTCCGGCGCGGTGTCGTTGCGGCTGTACTGGATGTCGACCAGCCGGCGGAGAATCTCGTCCCGCCCGTTGGTGTCGCCGACCGCGACGTGGACGCAGAGATCGGCGTAGTCGTCGGGCGAACCCAGGCCGTAGATGCAGGAGACGCTCGCCACCACGATCACGTCGCGCCGCTCCACCAGACTCGCCGTCGCCGAAAGGCGGAGTTTTTCGATGTTCTCGTTGATCGAGGCGTCCTTGGCGATGTAGGTATCGGTCTGCGGAATGTAGGACTCCGGCAGGTAGTAGTCGTAATAACTGATGAAGTACTCCACCGCGTTCTCCGGGAAGAACCCCTTGAACTCGCTGTAAAGCTGCGCCGCCAGCGTCTTGTTGTGCGACAGCACCAGCACCGGCCGGTCCAGTTCGGCGATCGCGTTCGCCAGCGTGAAGGTCTTGCCGGAACCGGTCACCCCCAGCAACGTCTGGTAGCGGCGCCCTTCGCGGAAATTCGCCAGCAGTTTCGCAATCGCCTCCGGCTGGTCGCCGGCGGGCGCGTAGGGAGCGTGCAGCTTGAAGAGTCCCATTCCGGCGGTCTCCTCACAGTTCCGGCACCAGCGGCCGCCATTCGCGCCCGTCGCGGAAGAGCAGCCGGAAGGACTCCTCCGGCCCGTCTGTGCCCGGCTCGTACACCGCGAGCGGACACTGTTCGCCCCAGTTCTCCAGCACCGGCGTGAAAAGTTTCCAGCTCTCGGCGATCACGTCGCTGCGGATGAAGAGCGTCTGGTCGCCGAGCATCGCGTCGAGCAGCAGCCGCTCGTAGGCCTCGAAACTCTCCCCGCCGGGGAACTCGGAGTAGCGGAAGTTCAGACTCAGCCCGCCCATGCAGAGCTTCGGCCCCGGCTGTTTGGCCTGAATCGTCAGCTCCATCCCCTCGTCGGGCTGTACTTTGAGCACCAGCGTGTCCGGCTGCATATCCGCCGCCCGGATCGGCGTGAAGATCGAATGCGGCACATGTTTGAAAACGATCGCAATCTCACTCTTGCGCGCCGCGAGTTTCTTGCCGGAGCGCAGGTAGAAGGGCACCCCCTTCCAGCGCCAGTTGTCGATCATGAAACGGGCGGCGACGAAGGTTTCAATCGTGGAATCCGGCGCCACCCCCGGTTCGGAACGGTAGCCGGCATACTGGCCGCGCACCACCGACTCCCCGAGACGCGCCAGATCGAAGGGGCGGATCGACCGGATCAGCTTCATCTTCTCGTCGCGCACCGCGTCCGGCGAGAACGAGGCGGGCATCTCCATCGCCGCCATCGCCAGCATCTCAAGCATGTGGTTCTGGAACATGTCGCGCAGCAGCCCGGCCTGTTCATAGTAGCCGGCCCGGTGTTCGACGCCGAGCGTCTCGGCGACCGTGAGCTGCACATGGTCGATGTAGTGGGCGTTCCAGACCGGTTCGAAGATCAGATTGGCGAAGCGCAGCATTAAAATGTTCTGTACGGTGTCCTTGCCGAGGTAGTGGTCGATCCGGTAGATCTGATCCTCCTTGAGGTAGCGGTGCAGCTGCAGGTCGAGCGCTTCGGCGGAGTCGAAGTCCCGCCCGAACGGCTTCTCCAGCACCACGTGGCGCCACGAACTCCCGTCCTCCGGTTCGGTCAGCAGCCCGGCGTTCGAAAGGTTTTCCAGAATCGGCGGATAGAGCTTCGCCGGCATCGCCAGATAGATCGTCCGGTTCGCGGGCAGTTCACAGCCGCGTTCGAGCTCGTCCAGACGGCGGCCCAGCGAACCGTAGAACTCCGGCGCGAAGTAATCCCCGGCATGGTAGTAGACCCGCTTCAGAAAGTCGTTCACCTGACTTTCACTGCCGCCGGAAAGTTCGGGCCGGATGTGTTCGCGGAACGCCTCGTCCGAATAGGCCGTGCGCGCGCACCCCACAATCCGCGACTCCTCGTGCATCAGACCGCGCCGGAACAGGTGGAAGAGCGCCGGATACAGTTTCCGTTTCGCCAGATCCCCCGACGCGCCGAAAATCACCAGCGTGCCGGGCGCCGGACTCACCTCAATACAGAAATTTCCACGCCAGTAGTTGCTCTCGAGCATGATGCCAACTCCTCTTCTCCTTTCGCCGTTCCCGGCGCTTCATACGAAAAACACACCAGAAAGCGAGCTTTCCGGTGTGTCTGCAATTGTTCGCGTCCGCCGCGTTACTTGACGGCGTTGGCGGAAACGCGGATCTCCTTGACGCCGAAGAACCACGGATTGGTGCTGTTCTTGGTGACGATGTTGTAGGTGCCGGTTGCCTTGAGCTCGTTGCTCTTGGCGGTCAGCATCTGAATCGCATTCTTGACCGTGACCGTGTCCTGCAGGAACACCATGCTGCCCGGATTGTCGGTGGAACCGGTGATCAGCGGAATCATGAAAAGATAGATTCCCCAGTTCTCCGCCTGCAGGTGGGCAACCGTTTTGCCGGAACGGGCCAGCTTCTGACCGTTGAGATCCGGACCTTCGACAACGCTGACCGACGCACAACCGCAGAGGACCGCGGCCGTCAGAACCGTCGCAACAAGAGTCATCAATTTATACATTATCAGTTTCCTTACATTTATGACTGTTGAGTTTCCGTTTTCCCCGCACCTACTTCACCGCGGTGCCGGAAGCGGTCCCGCCACGATAATAGAAGATGAAACCCGCGGAGGTGACGTCGGTAACCAGATCAGCCGTGGTACGGGCACCCGCAGCCTTGGCCTGTTTGGTGACCGCCGCGGTCAGCGCCTGCGGGGAAACCGTATCGGTGACCAGCGTCGGCATTCCATACTGATCGGTCGAACCGGTAATCAGCGGAATCGAGAAGAGATAGAGCCCATGAGTTGCAACAGCGATGTGTTCCACCGCAGTTCCGGAGGTTACCACCTCCTGCTTGTTGAAATCAGCGACAGAAGCCGTCTGGAGCGAGGAGCATCCCGTCAGAACGGCTGCCGCACCGAACACACCGAGCAGCATCGCGACTTTTTTTAACATTTCCTGTACCTTTCCTTAGTTGCTGTCCTCCGGTATTTCGAGACATTCCCCCGCCGCCACCGGAACCCGCGGACGGCTCCGGAACCGCCGCCATCGCCCCCCGACCTCCTCCCGAACAATCTGTCCGAACCGGTCTGACAGCCAGGCGTCTCCCGAACCCGCAATCATTAACGTAATCCTTATTTCGCGCTTGTCAAGCCGCCCGGAGGAAAATCGCACGATTTTCCCCCGTTCCGCCCCCCCCGATCCGGGTTGAGGATTCCGAAAAACCGGTGTATATTATATCTTATCCTCAGGAAAATTTGTTCAATCAACCAAACCTGCCCGGCATGAATCGCAAAACCGCAAACTCCGCCTTCCTCACCTCGCTCCCGGTGCTGATGGGATACTCCACCATGGGGGCGGCCTTCGGCATCCTGCTCAGTCAGGCCGGATACGGCCCGGCGTGGGCGCTCCTCATGAGCGTGACCATCTTCTCCGGCAGCCTCCAGTTCGCCGCCGTGGACATCCTGCGCAACGCGCCGCCGCTCTTCGAGGTCGCGCTGCTCTCTCTGCTCATCAACATCCGCTACTGCGTCTACGGAATCTCCCTCATCGAGAAGTTCCGCCGCTACGGCTGGCGGAAGTTCTACCTCATCTTCGGGCTGACCGATGAAACCTACGCTCTGCTGGTCCGCGACCGGGAGCACCACGGAACCACCCAGCGCGACTTCATGCTCGGCGTCTGCTTCTTCGACCACCTCTACTGGATCTTCGGCAGCGTCGCCGGCGCCATCGCCGGAACCCTCCTCACCTGCAATACCCGCGGAATCGACTTCACCATGACCGCGCTCTTTCTGGTGATCCTCACCGAACAGTGTCTCGAACGGAGAAACCGGATTCCCGCCCTGGTCGGCGCGGCGGCCACCGTCGCCGCTCTCGTCTGCTTCGGTCCGGAGCAGATGCTCGTGCCGGCCATCCTCGCCATCATCGGAGTTCTGCTGCTCCTGCGGCGCAAACTTGAACCACAGGAGGTGCAGCCGTGAACGCAACCTACACACTCCAGGCGATCGCGGTGATGGCGGTGGTGACCTTCCTGATCCGCGCCTTCCCCTTCCTGCTCTTCGGCCGGAAGAATGCGCGTCCGCCGGAACTGGTGCTCTATCTGGGCAACGTCATCGCTCCGGCGGCCATCGCCATGCTGGTGGTCTACTGCATCCGGAACGTGGAGTTCCTCGCCGCCCCCTTCGGCGCGCCGGAGCTGATCGCCGGCGCCGCTACGGTGCTGCTCCACCTGCGCTGGCGCAACTCACTGCTTTCGATCTTCGGCGGAACCGCGCTCTACATGGTGCTGATCCGCACGCTCTTCGCGTAACAGCTGCGCCGTCCGCTCCGCCACCTTGCGCAGAAGATCGGGCCGCTTGAGGTTAAAGTAGGTGTTGTGCAGAAAGTTCATCGAATCGGCCGGACCGTAGTGGTGCAGCAGCGCCCGGGTCAGCGCCGAATTCTCGTCGGAGGCGAAGCTCCACGCGAACACGTTCCCCAGAAAGGTGCTGCGGACGCTGCGGGTGAAGTGACCCGGCGGCGAATTGACCCCTTCGTAGGCGACGCAGAAGGGCGAGTAGGCCCCCGCCAGCGCCGTCACCACCCCCGCCGCAATCAGCGGCGCGGCGATGGCGCACTTCAGCGGCCGGAAGTGCGCCTCCAGCAGCCAGCGTCCGGCGAAAAGCCACAGAATCGGAATCACCGGCACAAGATAGCGGAATCCGTACGCCCAGCCGCCGAATTCGACGGTGAAAAAGAGGTAGAAGAGCATGACCGCCGCCACCGCAACCAGAAATACCTTGTCCACCCGCGAGAACCTCCCGCCCCGCCACAGGAAATACGCCCCCGGCAGTGCAAAAAACAGAAACGGCTGATAACTGAACAATCCACGACAGCCGAAGAGGCATTCGAAGAGGTAGCTCATCCGGTAGGCCCAGCCGGGATTCACCACCCGGAAGGTCCCTTCCGAACCGGCCACGTAGAGCGGCACCACCGTGCCGTAGGCGGTGTAGTTGAGCAGGAGAAGCCAGACGCCGACCGCGAGCCCGCAACCGATGCAGGCGGTTTCGGCGGAAATCCGTTCCCGGCGCGGCGCAAGCAGCCAGAGCGCCGCGACCGCGGCAACCGCGAATATCGCCCCGACCGGGAGATCGGCGGCGGCCACCAGTCCGGCGGTCAGTCCGGCGGCGGCGGCCAGACGCCGCGAGGGCCGGCGGCGGTACTTCTCCAGAACGATGTACAGCCCGAGCACCGCCAGCGCGGCGGGCGTGTGGTTGTTGACAGTGACGGAGTAGGAGAAGAGCCAGGTGCCGATGCACATCCCGAGCGCGAGCAGAAACTTGAGCGGGACGCTCCCGCGGCGCACCCGGCAGAACTGGCGGAAGCTCCAGACGAAGAGCAGAATGTTGATCGCGCCGCTGAATCCGAGGTTGAAGAGGTAGATCAGAAGATTGTAGTTGTCGAAGAAGTTCCAGCCGGTGACGCCGTGAAGCACCCGGTGGACCATGCCGAGCCCCCAGCCGATCGGCAGCGGCTTATCCGAATAGACGTGATTGTTGCGGATCACCCGGTCCACGGTCCGGAAGTTGGTCTTCTCGATGTGAAACACATGCTGTTCGCCCACCGCCTGAATCACCGCGAACCGGGTCGATTCATTGCCGGAAATAGAGACCTCCGGCTGGCTGTACAACAGCGCCGCCAGCGCGAGAAACGCGATGCCGATCCATTCGAAATGTCTGCGCTTGAGCTTCATCTCGCCTCAGAAGTTCAATTTGATGATCGCCTGACGAAGAAGTTTCTCGCTGGTCTGCTCCGAAGCGGGCAGTTCGGCCAGCAGTGCCTTGAGCGTCCGGTCGATGGCGTCGCGCTTGAAGCCGAGCTGTTCCAGCGCGAGCGCGGCCTCGTTCGCGGCGGTGACCGCCGGCGTCGTCTCGCCGGAGGCGGCGAACACGGTTCCGGTTCCGGCGGCGCTGAGCTTGTCGCGCAGTTCGACCACCAGCCGTTCCGCCGTCCGCTTGCCGATGCCGTTGATCCGCGAAATCGCCTTGATGTCGTTGGTGGCGATCGCCGCACAGAAGGCGGAGACCGGCATCGTGCTCAACACGCTCAGCGCGAGCTTGCCCCCGATGCCGGAGACGTTGATGAGGTAACGGAACAGCTCCCGCTCCTCCTGCGTCGCAAAGCCGAACAGCGTGATCGCATCCTCGCGCACCTGCGTGTGAATGTAGAGCCGGACCCGCTCCCCGGGGTGCGGCAGCTTGTCGAAGGTCGACAGCGGAATCGACACGTCGTAACCGACCCCGCCGACGTCGATGACGCACGCCGTGCAGGAGCTCTCCGCCAGTTCCCCGGTGAGCCGGGCGATCATTTCGACACCTGGATGTCGAGCGAGATGTCGGCGGCCTTGACCGAGTGGGTCAGCGCACCGGCGGAGACGAAGTCCACCCCGATCTTGCCGATCCGGGGGAGCCGTTCGAGGGTGATCCCGCCGGAAGCCTCCAGCTTGGCGCGGCCGTTGACCAGCTTCACCGCCTCGGCCATCATCTCGTCGGACATGTTGTCGAGCATGATGTGATCCGCCCCCGCCTCGAGCGCCTCGCGCACCTCGTCGAGCGTATCGGCCTCCACCTCGATCTCCAGCTCCGGATGGGCCTGCCGGGCGCGTTCAACCGAGCGGGTGATTCCGCCGGGGCCCTCCATCGCCGCCATCTCGCGGTGGTTGTCCTTGATCATGACCCGGTCGTAGAGACCGATGCGGTGGTTGGTGGCGCCGCCGACCGCAACCGCGTACTTCTCAAGATTGCGGTAGCCGGGCGTGGTCTTGCGGGTGTCGAGCACGAGCGTCTTCGTCCCCTTCAGCGCGGCGGCGTACTTCGCCGACGTGGTGGCGACGCCGCTCAGGCGCTGCAGGAAGTTCAGCGCGGTCCGTTCCGCAATCAGGAGTCCGCGGGCGGGGCCGTGGATCTCGGCGAGCACATCGCCGTATTCACAATGGTCGCCATCCTCGCGGATCGCCTTGAATTCGAGCCGCGGCTCCACCAGCTTGAACACCCGCTCCGCCACCGGCAGTCCGGCAAGCACCATGCCGGGCTCCTTGCAGAGCAGCACCGCTTCGGCGGTGGCGTTCTCCGGCACGACCGAATTGGTGGTCACGTCGCCGGTGGTGTCGAGATCCTCGCTCAGCGCAAGTTCGATCAACAGGTCGGTTCTTCCCCAGTCAATGGCGGGAATTTCGGTTTCTGAATTCGTCACTTTTTCTGCTCCATGGTATGTTAATAGTAAAGAAACTTCGATATCAACGATCCTGCGAAATCAGTTCGCGGAAAAGTTCGGATGCATTGGTGCAGCGGAAGAGCCCGGCCCGGAAGGAGTCGGCTTTGAGTTCGGAACTCAGGCACGAGAGCAGCTGCAGATATTCCGCATGCTGATCGAGCCGGGCGGCGATCATGACAACCAGCCGGACCGGCTGATTGTCGAGGCTTTCGTAGTCGGAGATTCCGTCGGGGACGAGCGCCGCCGCCATCACCATGCCGGTGACCGAGGCGAGACGGACATGGGGAATCGCGATCCCCAGCCCGATGCCGGTGCTCATGAGTGCTTCACGCCGGAAGATGCCGTCGGCAAGTTCGGCCCTCGAAGTGATCTGCGGCGTTTTCGCGAGAAGTTCGATCAGGAAATTGAGAACGCTCCGTTTGTCGGACGCGTTGAGGACAATGGTTCGTTCGGGGGTCAGAAAACCCGATAATCGAAACGAACCGTCAGGATCCGAAGAACCACTATCTTCCATCTCGAAAATAACCTCGCCTTATGCCGAAAATTTGATGTATATTGCTATAATATATCATTCTTCCGGCGGAAAAGCAAATCGAATTATTCCGCCGCCGGAAAACAGAGGCCGCCGCCCGGCCGGTCCCCCCCGGGGAACCGCGGAACGGCGGCAGTGCGCGGCACCCGCGCTCTTACAGAAGTTCGGCGATCTGAACCGCGTTCAGCGCCGCACCCTTGAGCAGCTGGTCGCCGGAAACGAAGATGTCCAGCCCGCGCTTGTCGTCGCGCGAAATGTCCTGACGGATGCGCCCGACGAGCACATCGTACTTCTCGGTCGCGTCAACCGGCATCGGGTAGACCTTGTTCTGCGGGTCGTCGGCCAGCTGAACCCCCGGGGAACGGCGGAGGATTTCGCGCGCCTCTTCCGGCGTGATCTCCTCTTCGAACTCCAGATTCAGCGCCTCGGAGTGGGCGCGCAACGCCGGAATCCGCACGCAGGTGCAGGAGACCTTGAGTTCCGGCAGATGGAGCATCTTGCGCGACTCGTTGACCATCTTGAACTCCTCCTTGGTGTACCCGTTCTCCTGGAAGGAGTCGATGTGAGGAATCAGGTTGAACGCAATCCGGTGAACGAACGCCCGCGGCACGATCGGCTGGTTGTCGAGCACCTGGCGGGTCTGGAGAATCAGCTCCTCCATCCCCTTCGCACCGGCACCGCTGGCCGCCTGATAGGTGGCGGCGACGAGGCGGCGGAGCTTCTTCGCCCGGTGGAGCGGAGCGACCGCCACGAGCATGATCGCGGTCGTGCAGTTCGGATTGGCGATGACCCCCTTGTTCCACTTGATGTCCTCGGGGTTGACCTCGGGCACCACCAGCGGCACATCCTTCTCCATGCGGAAGGCGCTGGAGTTGTCGATCATCACCGCTCCGGCGGAGACCACCGCGGGGCGGAACTGGCGGGAGATGTCGCCGCCCGCGCTGAAGAGCGCGATGTCGACGCCGCGGAACGAGGCTTCGGTCATCTCTTCAACCACGACATCCTCGCCCTTGAATTTCAGAGTTTTGCCGGCCGAACGGGCCGAAGCGAGAAGTTTCAGGTTCTTGACGGGGAAGTTGCGTTTTTCCAGTGTCTTGATCATTTCGACGCCGACTGCGCCGGTCGCGCCGGCGACCGCGACATTGTAACCGTTCGCCATTTTACAGTGTTTCCTTGGTTTTGATGACTCTTTTCTGAGCGGCACATACATTTGATTAATATATCACGCTCTTGAAAAAAATCAATCAAGGTGTACAGTATTCCAACACATCAACAGCAGAATCATCATCCGGGAAAGGCGCCATGGCGGATCTGGATTTCATCAACTTCAATGCGGAACAGCTGAATCGGGAAGAGCTCGAGAAACTGATCGAACACCACAACCGGCAGTACTGGGAGCTCGGCGAACCGGAAATTCCCGACGTCCGCTACGACGAACTGCTCCGCGCCCTGCGGCGGATCGACCCCGGGAATGCGCTGCTCACCCGGGTTTACGCCCCCCGGGTCGCCGGCTCCGGCAAGGTCCGGCACACCACGCCGATGCTTTCGCTCGACAAGGCCTATTCGCTTGAAGAGGTGCTCGAGTGGGGGCGGAAATTCGCCCGCACCCCCGAAGAACCGCTGCTGGTCGAGCCCAAATACGACGGCATTTCCGCCAATTTCGACGGCCGCGTGCTCTCGACCCGGGGCGACGGCGAAATCGGCGAGGATGTCTCCGACAAACTGCCGCTGATCGAACTGGAGGCCCCCGGATACACCGGCCCGGTCGACCGCCCGGCCCGCGGCGAACTGGTCATCCGCGACGACGACTTCGCCAAACTCTACTCGCACATCCGCCGGAAGGGGGGCGGCACCTACAAGAACTCCCGCAACGCCGTCGCCGGAATCATGGGCTTGAAGGAGATCGCCGAGATGCAGCTGCAGGGGGCGAAGGTGACGCTGGTCGATTATTCGCTGGTCTCCTTCCCGGTGGCGCTTTCGGAGCTGAAGTTGCAGTGGGAGCACCTGCTGCACGAACTCGCCGCGCTCCCCTACCCGCAGGACGGCGTGGTCATCAAATTCGCCGACCTCGCCTTCCGCAACTCGCTGGGGAGCACCGCCCACCATCCGCGCGGCGAAATCGCCTACAAGTTCACCAACATCCGCCGCGAAACCCGGCTGACCGGCGTGGAGTGGAGCTTCGGCAAGAACTGCCTGACTCCGGTCGCACTGCTCGACCCGGTGGAGATCTCCGGCACGACCATCCGGCGCGCGACCCTGCACAATGTCCAGAACCTGCTCGAACTCGATGCGCAGATCGGCGACACCGTGATCGTCGAACGGGCGGGCGACGTCATCCCCTACATCGTCGGCTGCCGCCCCGGAACCGAACGGCGCTCCCCCCTGATCGATCACTGCCCCTGCTGTAACGCGAAACTGGTCCGGCGCGGACCGGAGCTGGTCTGCCCGAATCCGGAGTGCCGCGAAACGGAGCTGCAGCGGCTGCTCGCCGCGGTCCGCAGTCTCGGCATCGAGCGGCTCGGCGAACCGACGCTCCGGAAACTGATGGAGAAATCCGGCGTGCGCCACCTCTCCGACCTCTTTGAACTCAAGGTGATGGACATCCTCCGTCTCGACGGCTTCGCGGAGAAGTCCGCGGCGAACCTGATCGAGGAGATCCGCAAGGCGCGGGTGGTCAACGACTACCAGCTGCTCGCCGCGCTGAACATCCCGAACATCGGCGTCAACGTGGCGAAGGTGATCTTCGAGCACTGCGACTTCGCCCGGCTCCGGACGATGACCGAAGAGGAGCTCGGCGCCATTCCCGGCATCGGTCCGGAGCGTGCCCGCGCCCTCGTCTCCGAACTCGCCGCCCAGTCGGACTACCTCGACGAACTGCTCGGCGCACTGCAGGTGGTTCACGCCAAATCCGCCGCGGGGCGGCCGACGGTCTGCTTCACCGGGAAGATGCCGGAGAAACGCTCCTGGTACGAGAAACTCGCCGCGGCGAACGGCTACACGCCGGTGGATGATGTGACCTCCTCGCTCTCGCTGCTGGTCGCCGCCGACGTGAACGCCACCGGCGGGAAACTCACCAAAGCGGCGAAGCTGGGAATCCGCGTCCTGCCGCTGGAGGAATTTCTCGCCTCGCTCCGCCCCGCCGCGGATGCCGGAACTGAAGTTTCCCAGCCGACGCTGTTTTAGACCGCCGTTTTCTTCGGAGCTTACCGAAACAACTGCCAGGGAAGATTCAGCAGACTCTTTCTGCGCCACACCACGCCCGCCCCCCCCGGGGCAAGCGCCTCCTGCATCGTCTTCCTGGGAGAATTTGCCGCCGGGGCCGGAGAACATGATAGCCACGTCAAGCCGACAAGGCGGTCGTAACGAAACTCACAACCAGTCTGCCGGACGGGTCCTCCGGATTCGCCATCGTCACTTTTTCTCTATTTCCGGTTGACATTCCATCCGGAGGATGCTACCTTATGTGAGGAGATATAGCTGTTCTCCATCTCTGTGTATGAAAATCAAGTGTTCGGCAGACCTCAGTGATTTCCGGCCCGGCGGCAACGCGGGGATCCACCAGGAACTGGCGCAGTATCTCCGGGAAAAGATCGAATCCGGAGTGCTCAGGCCGGGAGACCGGCTCCCCTCTCTGCGCGAGATGGCGGAGCTGTGGAACACCAACTTCTTCTCGGTCAAACTCGCCACTGATCTTCTGGTCAAATTCGGCCTGCTGAACAAACAGCACGGCCGGGGCATGTTCGTCGCGCCGCAGGCGGAGGGAATCCACCGGGTCGGGCTGTACACCTCGAAGCTCTACGGCAGTCGAAGCGACCGGATCACCTTCTCCGTCCTGCGGGATATCCTGCAGGAGAAGTTTCAGGCGCGCGGCATCGAATGCATCATATTTGACGACTGCCGCCCGGAGGAACAGCACCGGGAGATTCCCGATGCTTTGCAACAGGCGATCCTCTCCGGGCGGATTCAAGCGGTGATCGGGGTGGTCGTCCGCGCAATCGACAACAGCTGGTTCGACCGGATTCCAATACGCAAATCATTTATAATGAGTGATATGCAATATAATTTTTCCGCGCTCTCCCGCCAGTTGAAAGAGCGCAACTGCCGCCGGATCGCCGGAATCATCTCCGGGGGCCCGCCGGACCGGCCGAGCTTTCTCCTCGCGGAACTGCGCGCGGCCGGAATCAAGATCATGCCGCGCAATCTGCGCATCATTCCCGATAACGAGCTCACCACCCGGAGCTGGGGCGAGATCGGCTACCGCTACACCATGGAACTGCTCACCGCCCAGCCGCGGCCGGACGCGCTTATCGTCTATCCGGACAACGCGGTGCCGGGGGCGATTCAGGCGATTCTGCGTCTCGGAATCCGGGTGCCGGAAGAGCTCTTCACCGTGTTTCACCGGAATCTGGAGCTGAGTTACTTCTGCTCGTTTGACACCGCCTATATCGATTCGAAAATCGAAAACATCGCCGACCGGCTGATCGAAACCATCATCGGCAATGAGGAAAAACCGCAAGCTCCGGCAATAAGATCACAATTGCAGAAAACCGCATGCGGACATAAAAATGACCACCGGAACAATGAACCGGTATGAAAGCAATACAGCGGCAGATATTCCGCTTCCTGCGGCGGAGCTGTCGAACCATGTGACCAGGGAGGAAACACAATGAAAAAAACGGGGGGCTCTTATCTTCATAACGATGACAACGGTGCCGGAGGGGGCGTGCAAATCCGGCGTCCCGTTCCAGCAGGGGCAATCCCCCGGCAAGGTGGAATTCTTCCATCTCCGCCACAACCTCTCCGTTCAGTACGGGGGAGTGTCATGAAGTCGCTCTTTCTCGCACTTCTTCTGGCCGCGGGGATTCTGCTTCCGGCGGCGGAACTGCCGTCGAAGGAGAAGTTTCACCTGTTTCTGCTCGCCGGACAATCCAACATGGCCGGCCGCGGCGCCATCGCCCCGGAGGACAAAGTGCCCCATCCGCGGGTGCTGATGCTCGACCGTTCCGGCAACTGGGTTCCGGCGGTGGATCCGGTCCATTTTGACAAACCCTCCGCCGGCGTCGGTCCGGGCAGACGGTTTGCCATTTTGCTGGCGGAGAGCGATCCCTCCATCACCGTCGGACTGATTCCGGCAGCCTGCGGCGGCTCCCCGCTCTCGACCTGGACCCCGGGCGCTCTCTGGCAGCAGACGGAAAGTCACCCCTACGACGATGCGCTCGCCCGCACCCGCAAGGCGATGGAATCCGGCACGCTCA
This sequence comes from Victivallis sp., assembly GCF_048170485.1. Classification (NCBI taxonomy): domain Bacteria; kingdom Pseudomonadati; phylum Lentisphaerota; class Lentisphaeria; order Victivallales; family Victivallaceae; genus Victivallis; species Victivallis sp. The sequence continues at coordinate 15,383 of NZ_DBEXAY010000295.1, forward strand.
AAGGGATCCTCTGGCACCAAGGGGAGGCCGACTGCAGCAACTCCCTCAGCCGCACCTATCACAAGCATCTGACGGAACTTTTCCGCCGGTTCCGGAGTGAGTTCGGCAATCCCGAACTGCCGATTCTGGTCGGTCAGCTGAGCCAGTTCCCCGGCGAAAAGTGGAACGACTCCAAAAAGCGGGTCGACGCCGCACAGCGGAAGGTGGTCGAAGAGATGGCTCCGGCCGCATTCGTCACCTCGGAGGGGTTGACCTCCAATCCGGACCGGGTTCACTTCGACGCGAAGAGTCAGCGTGAATTCGGGCGGCGCTACTTCGAAGCGTACCGGAAACTTCTCCGCTGAAGACGGCAGTTTCCCCCTCACAAAGAACAACGGGCTCCGGATGAATTCCGGAGCCCGTGCTGTTTTTCAGAGGATTTCCAGCTCGAAGGTGGGAGCGGGCAGCCCGTCTGCATTGCGCAACAGAGCGCCCTGCGGATTGTCGGCCCACGCATAGCGGAGCCGGCGCGGCCGTCCCTGACCGACATACGGCAGCCGCACCTCCTCCCCGGAAATTTCCGGCTCCACCGGCTGGAATTCGCCATCCGCACCGGCGATGGCGAAGAGCGTGGGGCCGGGATCGAACCGCAACCCCTCCGCACAGCGGCGGAAGCGGAGCCGGACCGCGTCCCCTTCGAACACCGCCGCGAGCGGCATCGGCCCGTTCTCCACCAGATTTTTCCCGTATTCACGGCGAAGCGCGAGGCGGGCGAGCCGTTCGCCCACTTCCCGCTTGCGTTTCGGGTGAATGTTCTCCACGTCGCCGAGGTCGAGCGTCACGGCAAAATCGTTCCCGGTCGCCTCCGCGGCGAACTGCTGCCCCAGACGCAACGGCGCCCAGGTGCTCGTCTCCTCGTACGAAGCTCCGGCGTGGAACCCGGGCAGCTGCACCTGGTAGAAGGGGAAATCCCCCTGCCCCCACGCCCGGCGCCAATCCTCGATCAGCGACTTCATCAAGCCGCCGTACTCCCGGTTGCGGCGAAGCGTATTGTGTTCGCCCTGATACCAGATCACCCCTCGCATCGCATAGGGGACCAGCGGGGCGATCATGTTGTCATACAGCACATAGGGCATATTGCAACTGCCGTAAAGCACCTCCGTCCCCGGCACGGGCGAAACCGCCGGCGGCAGGGTAATCAACCCCATGTTGAACTCGGTTGCGTAACGCCACGGGCCGGAGAGTTCGATCCCCGTCTCCGGGTCCGCCCCCTCCGGATAGAGCCGCATGGCGTCCGCCGGACCGATCATGCCGCCGTCGAAGAGGAAGGAGTAGGCCCGCACCGCAACGACCGCACGCCCCTCCCGAACCAGTTCCGGCGCGACCCGGTATTCGCGCAACTCGCACCAGACATTCGTATCCACGCCGGAACCGGTCGCTCCGACCTGCACACCGTTGAAATAGGTGATGTCATGCTTGTCCACCGCACCGATCGCCAGCGTGAGCGGCCGCCCCGCCCACTCCGCCGGAATCTCCACCTCGCGCCGGAACCAGAGCACGCCGTTGTAGTTCTCGCCCGCCTGATTCCAACGCCCCGGCAACGTCATCTGTTTCCAGCCGGAGTCGTCGAAGCCGGGCTCCGCCCAGCCCCGGCCGACGCCGTCGTTTTCCGGGCAGCCGGTCGCCCGGATTATCTCCTCCAGCCCGTCGTACTGCGGGGAACTCACATCGCGGTCACAATTTCCGCTCCACCGTTCCGGCTGGAACATCTCCGCCTCAAGCTCCAGCACGAAGTCGCGAAAATCCGGATTCTGCACCAGCGCTTCGCGGCTGCACCACGCCATCGCATCCGTCCCGCCCCAGGAGGAGTGGACGATTCCCACGGTCACGCCGGTCGCCTGCGCCACCTCGCGGGCGAAGTAGAACGCCGCGGCGGAAAACACTCTGCTGTTTCCCCGCTCCGGCCGCATCCAGCGGGCGCGGAATTCCGTCCGTCCGCCGGTCCGGGCACAGTGCGGCACGTTCAGCATCCGGACATTTTCCGTTTTCTCCGCCTCCTCCGCCGCGGCCTCACTCACGGAACCGAGCGCCATCTCCATATTCGACTGGCCGGAGGCCAGCCACACTTCTCCAACCATGATCTCGCGCAGGAAACAGCGCTCCCCGCGGTCAGGCAGCTCCGCCTCCAGCACAAACGGTCCGCCCGCCTCGCCGGGGCTGAACCGGACCAGAAACCGCCCGTCCGGCGTCGAGAGCACCCGGCGGCACTCCCCGCGGAAACGCACCTCCACCAGCGTCCGCGGCTCCGCCGTTCCCCACACCGGAATCGGCATCCGCCGCTGCAGAACCGCATAATCAGAAAACACAGAAGCAAATTGAATCATACCATCCTCTCTCTAAATCAAAACCACCGGCTTAGCCGGTGGTATGCACCACGCCTTCAAGGCGATGTTACCGGCAGCCCGACACGGGCTTTGAAAAATTCGCCAATCGCAATAAAATCACAGGCTGCCGCTAAAGCGGCCAACCAACCTTTTTCTTATGATAGTCTATTTGAAAAGAAACAGCCCCCCTGCTATGCAGGCAGAGTTCTTCTGCCTTTTAATTCTTGCTACCCGTAAACGGGTCTATGTACTCCCTAAACGTTAATTGCTCCATTGCCTGATCCTCTGCCAGCTGATTTTGAATATAAGCGGCAATCGCATGAGTATCTGCTCCGGCTGTATTAACATAATAACCTCTGCACCAGAAATGCCGATTCCCGTATTTATATTTCAAATTCGCATGTCGATCAAAGATCATCAAAGAACTTTTTCCTTTCAAATACCCTACAAATTGAGACACACTCAAATTGGGAGGGATACTTACCAACATATGAATATGATCAGGGCAAGCTTCGACCTCTAGTATTTCTACTTTTTCAATTCACATAATTGACGT
>NZ_DBEXAY010000296.1:0-10786 GCF_048170485.1 Victivallis sp.
CGCACAACAGCGCCGCAAGCCCGCACCCGGGAAAATTTGAAGCCGCCGGAGCGGTGAGCGCGCACAACAGCGCCGCAAGCCCGCATCCCGGGAAGTTCGATGCGGCCGGGGCCGCCACATCGGCGGTCAACACGCACAACAGCGCCGCAAGCCCGCACCCCGGGAAGTTCGATGCGGCCGGGGCCGCCACATCTGCGGTCAACACGCACAACAACGCCGCAAGCCCGCACCCGGGAAAATTTGAAGCCGCCGGAGCGGTGAGCGCGCATAACAGCGCCGCAAGCCCGCACCCCGGGAAATTCGCCGCTGCCAACCATACGCATGACCTTTCCGGGAAAGCGAATATCACCCTTAACAACCTCAATTTGAGTACTGCGCTGGCCAATCTCGGATTTTCCGGTTCTCTCGTTGCAAACGGATACCAAAAACTGCCCGGCGGATTGATTCTGCAGTGGGGAAATCTGACCGGAATTGCAACCGAGACTCTATGGGAACAGCGATATCTCTTCCCGATCGCGTTTCCGCATCAATGCCTGACGGTGCTCGCAATCCCGGCAAGCGGATACCAATTCGATGGTATTTGGATCCTATCTTTCTCGACAGAGGAAGTGCTGATCGGATGCAATTATACGACGAACCGTGACCCGATGCGAGTAATCGCAATCGGATATTGAGGAGGTTGTCATGAAATATTTTTGGGATGGACTGCGCGATTCCGAAATTCATGGATCCGCACCAGACGAAGCCGTGGAGCTCACAGAAGCAGAGTTCCGTGTACTCATCGATGCGCAAGCGCGTGGATGCCGTATTGAACTGGACGCCGATGGCATTCCCATTGCCGTCGAACCGGCGGTGCCGCCGCTCGATGAGCTTAAGAAGCGCGCCGGTGCAACGCTTTGGAGCAATTACAAACAACACCAGCAGCGCTATGTCGACGCAGAAGATTTGACGCTGGCCACCGTCTGCGCCGCACAGGGCAGCGCAAAAGGTGCCGCTGTTCAGCAATGGGTGATGGCGCTCTGGTCTGACTATTACCAGGTGCGCGACCGGATCGACGCCGCGCACGATATCGAGGAACTCGGCTCGATCAACCTCGCGCCGGACCCGGAAAATGTTCCCCCCTATACGATACGAGAACTGAATGAAGAAGCCGCCGCGGCACTCGCCGTGCAGCAGAACAACCAGGAGGAAACCCCGTGAACGTCAAACTCTATTTGCCGCAACCCGCAAAAACGGAATACCGGTTGACCGGCATCGGCTGCTCGGTACTCAACGACACCGCGTTCGCCGCCGGTACCCGCAATGTCGCCGGAGGCCATCAGCTCAAAATCTCCCAATTCGATCCGGAAACGCGGAAACTCACCATCGCGGCCGATGGCGGAGAGCCTGGAAAACTCGCCGCCGGAATGTCGATCCACCTGTGGACGTGCGCCGATGACGAAGACAGCCCCCGCGAACTCTCGATCGTCGCCGTCGACCCCGAGGCGCGCACCGTTACGATCGACCGGGATCTCTCCCTCAAAACTGAACAGCTGAAAACCGCCTCCGAATGGATCGCCGCCGTTCCGGATCTGACCAGGGAGGCGACCGCGTTCGCCGCCGGGGATCTCTGTTTTGCCTCCGGTGAGTATTCGTTCGCCTCCGGATCGCTGACCATCGCCTCCGGATTCGGCTCCCATGCCGAGGGAATCCTCTGTGAGGCGCGCGGCGATATGAGTTTCGCCGTCGGCAACATGACACGGGCGAAAAATCTCGCAGCCGTCGCCACCGGAACCAATACCACGGCCTCCGGCATGTTCTCCACCGCGATCGGAAACAGTACCACGGCCTCCGGCGATTCCAGTATCGCCGCAGGATCTGGCAGCGAGGCAGCCGGAGATTCCGCCGTTGCGATCGGATTCCGGAGCAGGGCGGCCGGCCGCGGCACGTTTGCCGTCGGCGCCCTGGCCGAGGCGAACGCGGAATATTCCGTCGCCATCGGGCGGCAGGTCAGAACCGATGCGAAATATTCCGCGATCGTCGGCAGTCATGGCGAATTGAACGACGCTGTCGAAAATCAGGGCGCCGTCGCGTTTTCCGCGGGAAGCGTCGACCGGAATTTTATCGCGATTCTGATTCAGCCGAATCGTGCGATCAAAAACCCGCTCTATCCTCAGGAGGGCGAGGCGGAGTTTATCCCGGAGCAGGATTTCAGCGTGACCATCTCCGGCCACCTGCTGCCCGGAACCGTCACTGCGTCCGGAAATACGCTGGTCCTCGATCACGGACACGCCGGACGCTGGAAATTCACCCCGTCCGGCAGCGTTACGCCGGTCCTCAAAAACTGGCGCGACGGAGACCGCGGTGAACTCGTAATTTACAACGGCGGGAACAAAATTCTTTTCCCCGCCGCCTGGCACTGGATCGGATCGCAGCCGAGCCTCAAGAGTTCCGGGATCGATCTCTTCACAATCTTTCAGATCGACGATAAAATTTTCATCAAACACGAAGCAACTGCATGAAAGGAACCTGTATCATGTCTGAAAACAATGAAATTGTACTCCGGAAATTCCGCGATGTGAAAACCGGCGAGGAATTTGATCTGAAAACCGCATTCATCGAACGGGTGATCCCGGTCCCGACCCCGGTAAGCGTGCCGCTTTACGTCAACGGCGAACTGATTCCGGAGGAGGAACTCCGAAAGCTCGATCTCGAAATCGTCGGTTATACGCAGGAGCAGCTCGACACGGTCTATTATGCAGAACTTTATGCCGGGAATCCGGATCTCATTCCGCGCGTTCGCCAGTACCGCGATTATCTCGACGATCTTTCGCTCCCCTACGATGCGACAACCGACCAGATCGACGCCGCGCTGCAGGCCCGGGAAGATCTCGACGCCGCCGGTCGGCTGGAACTTGCCGCACGGATCCGCACCGCGTTCCAGGATATCGTTGTCAATCTCGAAGCGTGCGGCTGCATGACGGCAAATTACGAGGCCTGGCTCCAGATGCCGAAACTTGTGAAATACCTGCCTGCCGAACCGCAGCCGGATACCGCCGAACCGGAGCCGGATACCGCCGAGCCGCAGCCGGAGGATGACTGATGTTCACCGTTTTTTCCCTGAGAAACAGTGTTCCGCTCTCGCCGGATGAATCCGCCGCGGTTTTTCGTGTGCTGGACGATTATTGCAGAACTCCTGCCGGGGAATGGCTGCGCAATTTTCCGTTCCGCCGCTTCAATCTGCGCTGGTGTCAGAGTATGACCGATTCGGTGATGGGGGCATTCCTCCCTGCGAAGCCGTGGACGATCTATCTGATGCCGGCCGACGCGGGGGAGGAATCGGAACCGGAACCTGCAGCTGTTTCCGCCCGTCTTGTCGAACAGTCGCGGCTCTCCTGGGCGCAGTTCATGACAGTGACCGTGATCCATGAGCTGCGGCACGCCTGGCAGTTCCGGAAATGCTGGTGGTTGTATGTGCTCTGCTCTCTGCCTCTGCTGCGGGCGTTCACGCTGGAACGAGACGCGGAACGGATCGCCAGGGAGGCCGAGCACATTGTGGAACAGACCATCGCCTGGCATGACGGCGTCGCATTTCAACGGAGATGGAGAAAATGAAACCAGTCCTTGCAGTAATCGCCGGCGGCGGATGCCGCCAGATCGAATGTGCGACCGGAATCCTCCAGGCAATCGATGCCGCGGGAATCCGGATCGACCGGTATATCGGCTGTTCCGCCGGATCGGCAGTCGCCGCGCTGCATGCGTCCGGCATAGACGGGAAGAAGCTGGAAGAAATGATTCGCGCGACGCCCGTTCGAACGCTGTTCCGTCCCTGCTGGATGCATCAGGTTCTCTCTCTGTTCGGAATGTCGGTCGATCACATTTTCAACGCGGACGGCATGTATCAGATGTTGCTCGACAACATGACCGACGCAGCCAGGCACACGGTGCGGGTTGCCGTGACACGCCTCCGCGATTATGCGTCGCTGATGTGCGACGCAACCCCGGAAACCGTCATGGCCTCCGCTGCAATTCCGGAAGTGTTTCGTCCCGTAAAAATCGGCAATGAACACTTCGTGGATGGTGGAGTGAAAAACCTGATCCCGACCCCGATGTTTTCCGAAATCGAGGAGTTCGAACATATTTTTATTCTGCTGTGCAACGACGACACGCCGGGAGATAAACCGGCAACCAGAATCGGGCGCGGAATCGAGGCGTTCTATCAGACCATGGATCGCGAACGTTGCCAGCTCTACGAATCCGGCTGGCACCAGCTTCCGAACGTGACCATGTTCCAGCCGCCGCCGTTCGCCTCCTCGCTGCTGGACTGGTCGGAGAATTACGGATTGATCGAACATGCGCGCAATTATGCCGCGGAAATTCTCAAAAACGGAGGAAAGATACCGTGAAAATGCTGATGAAAGATCTCTTTGGTGTTGTGCTTCTGGCCGGGTTCGGCGGGTTTGTCCGGACGCTGACCGGGAAAAAACACGGGGAGCCGTACAACCTCAAAATTGGCGTGACCGAGGTGCTGATCGCCATTTTCGCCGGATTGCTGATGCACTGGATCTGCCGTGAATATGTCGTTTCCGACAACCTCCGGACCGCCGCAATCGCGCTGGCCGGTTATTCGGCCCGGGGAATCATGTCGATCCTCGATAGCGCGCTGATTCAGCGCTGTCACACGCTGGCAAGGTTCTTTCACCGGCTGCCGTTGCTGCCGTTGATGATCGCCGTTTCCGCCATCGTCGTCGTGATCTCCCTTTCCGGATGCCGCCAGGAGCTGACGCACCGGGAATATTATGAACCGTCCGATGTGAACATGGTCGAAATCGGCGGGAGGAAATATGGTCCGGTCAAAGTTGAAACGGTCAAAAGCGGCGTACCGGACTGGTCGGAAGGAAAATCGTTTCATGTGTCCGCGGTGAAGTAGGTGGAATCATGATACTCTCTGGTGGAGGAAGGACGATCACTGTCCCCGGTAAAAATGTCAAGGTGAGCGCCTCGATTTCCCTGGAACGAAAGGATCTTTCAGGACAGTCGTCTGATTCGAGTTTCGCCAATGCCGGGGCGAAACCTCAAAAGGTCAACGTCTCCTGCCAGATACCGATCACGCAAAAAGAGGATCTCGCCGAGTTGCTCGAAGTCGCCCGGGCGTGCGACGCAAATGATGAGCCGATTGTCTACGCTGTTTCCGATGCGTTGTGCGACGCGATGAGTATCCGGAACGTCATTTTTTCCGGCGATCTCAGCGCCGCAGAATCCGATTCCATGCGCGTTTACGAGGTATCGTTCCAGCTGCAGGAGTTCCGCACCGTCGCGGAACGGCGCGAAGAACGTGCTAACGAAAACGCCGCCCAAACCGCTCCGCAGATCGATGGAGAAATTCAGGTCGGCTCCACCGATGCTGCGAAAATCAACCAGATCGTCAGGGAAACCGCGCAGGAATGAAATACGTCAAAAAGCTGACAGTTTCAGGAAATGAACAGAAACTCGTCTCGGAAAGCGCCGTGCTCGATATGTCCGGCCCCGGGCGGGCAGTGTTCGTCATTCAGGCCGAGCGCCCGGCCGTCGGCGAGATCGTGCAATTTTTTCTCGGGCTGGACGGATCCGCCGCGCTCTGGTTTTCCGGCTATATCGAGAGCTGCCGCCGGATCGATTCCAGGCAGTGGCGAATCGTCGCGCGTGAATATTCCGCGTTGCTGGCCCGCCGATGGACGATTTCGCAGCGGCACACCTCCGCCGCCCGCGTTCTGGAGGAAATTTCAAGACTGACCGGAATCGCGTTCCGTTTCGGCCCCGGCGCGGAAGAGTGGAACGATACGCCGATCGCGTTTTTCTTTAACCTGGGCAGCGGATACGAGGCGCTCGATCTGGTCGGGAAACATCTCCGCATTTCCGATTTCGTGTGGATGAATCAGCCGGACGGAACCGTGTTCGTCGGTTCCGGATCGGAACTTGCCGGCGCCGGTTCCGTGCTGGTGATTCCGGAGCGGTTCTTTACCGGCCTGTCCGCCGCGGGCGCGGATTGTCCATTGCTGCCGGATCTTCGCCCGGGACGCCGGATCCGGATAGGGGATTCCGATCTGGTCCGGATTGAGAGTATCACGCTGCAGGGCGAAAAAATGAGGATGAATTTTCAATGCTGAAAGAGCTCATCAGAAAAACGGTTTTAAAGTTGTTCCCGGAACTGGCTGCCGGTCTCCATCTGCCGATTCTCGCAATCGTCACCGGAATCCCCGACCCTCCGGCCGCCGGCGAGACCTGCGACGAATTTACCCCGAAATACGCGGTTGACTGCCGATTGCTGAACACGGATTTTTCAATCGATGAGGAAATGCCGCTCATGCGTGACGTTCCCGTTGCCCTCTCCGGTGCCGCTCCGGATCGAGGAATTGCCATGCTGCCGCAGCCGGGAACAATTGTCGAAATCGCGTTCGCATTCGGAATGCAGACGCACCCCTATATCCGTGCCGTGCTGCCGCATTTCCGGAAACTGCCGAAAATTGACGCAAGGACGATGCGGTGGCAGCAGACGGCGAAAAGCTATCTCGAAGTCGACGGCCAGGGAACCTGGAATCTTTTCACCGATCAGAATGTTACCATAAACGTTAATCAGAACATTGATTCAAGTGCCGGTCTCGATATTTCGCGCTCCGCACTGCAGAAAATCAACGATTCCGCCGGGATCGAGTTTAACGCAATCGCTCCGAAAATCTGGCTCGGCAGTGCCGGAGACAATTTCCTTCAGATCGTCGCTGATTTCATGCTCACCGTTAATCAGGCGCTGATAACGCTTGCAAACCATACGCACCAGACGCCCGCTGGAATGTCAAATAAACCAGAACAGGGAAATGCCCTCTCCGGAAGCGCGGAGGAAGTCGCCGCGGAAAAAGTCCGGACGGAAATCATCAAAAAATAACAAATGAAAGGACGCGATGAAAAAAACATTCACCGCGCCCGGAACCTGCAGCAGCCAAGACGGAAATTCCGGCTCTGCTGCTGCAGGCTTCGGGCAGAAAATTATCCCGTTTTATCGGGACGAGACGACAACATTGTATTGCGGCGATTGCCGTGAAATTGTGCCAGAACTTCCGGAAATCGCTGATCTCTTGCTGACTGATCCGCCATATTCGCAGGTTCGGCCGGAAGCTTGGGATCGAATCAATCAGTCGCAGCTTTGCAGAATGCTCGATGAACTGTTTCGAGCTGTTCGACCAATGCTTTCGCACAATGCAGCCGTTTATGTGTTCGCCTGGCCAACCAATGCCGGGATGATCGAGTACATCATGACACGTCATTTCAACGTCTTGAATCACATCGTCTGGTCAAAACGAGATCAGAACGGACAAAAAATCGGAGTCGTCAATAAAGCGCACCTGCCGGAACTCCGAAACTATTTTCCTGAAACGGAACGGATCATTTTTGCGGAACAGCGAGGCGCAGATGGTGAGTACAACCGGAACATCCAGGCATTGGGAAACGAGATTTTCCGTCCGATAATCGAGTATTTTCGGAAAGCTCGTCGGGATTCTGGATTATCAGGTGCGGAAATTCGGGCGAAAATGTTTGAATTGACCGGGAGACGATACGTTTTTGAACGTCACGCGTTCAGTTATTCGCAATGGGAATTTCCATCTGAAGAGCAGTTTCTTGCTGCCGCAACGTTTCTTCCTCTGGGAGACCATGGAGATGCGCTTCTGAGTTACCGGAAGGCCCGCGAAACCTATGAAGCGTTGCGCGTAAAATATGAACACGTTCGCCGATTTCACCTGGCCAGGAAACGAAACTATACGGACCTCTGGCAATATCGAACAATAAAACCAGGAGACCCGGAACGGATTCATCCGTGCCAGAAACCGATCGATATGCTATGCGATATCATCGAAACCAGTACCAGGCCCGGCGCATTGGTTCTCGATTGCTTCGCGGGCTCCGGACAGATCGCTGTCGCAGCCAGGAAAACCGGGCGTCGCTGTATTCTGATTGAACGTGATCCAGAATATTGCCGCGCAATCGCCAGGAGGCTTTCACTCATACATTGATGTTTGCTTAATACGATGTAAGTTAAAAAAAACGCTGCAGCAAGGAGACCGCACGGTCAACCACACCGCAGCGTGCGTATGTGGAAAACTGTAACGGCATGGAGTAGCCCCTCCCGCCAGGCGGCAGCACCCGGTCTGGCGTGTCGTTACAGTTTTCGCCTGTAAACACGTCCAGGGGTGCTAATCCTGCTCAATGACGGCTGCGGGGCTACGCAGCGCAAATATAATACATCCGCAGCTTGCAAGTTTCAAGCACCCCTGATTTTCGATGCTCGTTTCTTTAACATTAATCTGGCTAATTCACGACCTAAGCCGTGAAATGTGCATTTTTCTATTGGTTTGCCCTGCCTAATTCACGGCCTAGGTCGTGATACCACAAAAAACACCCAAACCCCGAAAAAACTACTCACCCCCGCCTCCTATTTTTGTGTCTTATTTTGAATTGTGAAATATGCGAGGGCTGAATTTTAGGGGAGCAATTTTTCGCAAAGTGAAAAATTTTCCCTTACATACATTTTTACATACAAAATAACCGTTCAGGAGCTAGCCAGAACGGTTATCTAAGTTCAAAAAATGGTGGTGGGAGATGGATTCGAACCATCGAAAGCGGTGCTAGCAGATTTACAGTCTGCCCCCTTTGGCCACTCGGGAATCCCACCAGGCTGGAGCGGGTAACGGGGGTCGAACCCGTATAACCAGCTTGGAAGGCTGGTGCACAGCCGTTATGCCATACCCGCAATACGGACGATTCAACCAGCGTCCCTCTGGTATTGATTCGTGTTTCGCCGAATCAAAAATTGGTGCCGACGGAGGGAGTTGAACCCTCACTCCGGTGAAAGAACTAGGACCTGAACCTAGCGCGTCTGCCATTCCGCCACGTCGGCTTATTTTTTCATCAGCTTTCAACTCGCGAATTTTGTTCGCTCGAACATCGTTCGCTGTCGATGTCATATACTGTACCTCAAAAAAAACTTTTTTCAAATGCAAAATCACAGAAAAAATTAAAAAAAACTGTTTTTTTTACTTGGACTTGACGCATTTTGGCGTTATCGTATAGCATGAGTTGTTACAATGGAAAGTGCAAATGGGTGTAAAAAATTGGAAACTTGCCGGGAATAATCTGGAACATCAAATCGAATCGGTACAGCGGAAGTTCTCTCTGCCTCGGCCGATCGCCGTCTACTTCGCCGCTCGCGGAATCGGCGAAGATCAGGTTCAGGATTTTCTGTCGCCCCGCCTCTCTCAACTGAGCGATCCCTACCGCTTCCCGGGAATCCGGGAGGCCGCGCAACGCTTGTGGGACGCGATCGCCCGTCGTGAACCAATCCTCATTCACGGGGATTACGATACCGACGGCATCACCGCCAGCGCTCTGCTCGCCCTGGTGCTCCGCCAGAACGGCGCAATCGTGCATTCGTTCATCCCGCATCGTTTCGACGACGGGTACGGTTTCACGCCGGAGTCTCTACAGAAGGCCCTCGATACCTACGGCAGCTGCCGGGTGCTCGTGACCGTCGATTGCGGAATCACCAGTTGCGATGCGGTCAATGACGCCATCGCGCGCGGAATCGATGTGATCGTCACCGACCACCATGAGGCCGGTGCGGAACTGCCGAAGGCTCTCGCGGTCATCAATCCCAAGGTGTATCCTGAACTCGAAGATCTTCAGGTGCTCTCCGGCGCAGGGGCCGCATTCAAGCTTTCGCACGCCTTTATTAAATATGGACGCGAACACAACCTCGGCGGCTTTCAAACCCGTCTCGAGGAGGTGCTTGACTATGTGGCGCTCGGAACCGTTGCGGATATTGTGCCGCTGCTCGGCGAAAACCGCATTATGGTCAAGTTCGGCATTGAGACGCTTCGCAAACAGCTGCGGCCCGGAGTGCGCGCCCTGATCGAAAGCTCTAAGATCCGGTCGGAACTCACTCCGGCTGACATCACCTTCCGCATGGCTCCGCGCATCAACGCCGCCGGCAGGGTAGGGGACGCCAACGTCGCGCTGCAGCTGCTGGAGTCCGAACATATCGTCGAAGCCTATCACTTCGCCTCCCAGCTGGAATCTTACAACCGCATCCGGCAGGATAAGGAACAGGAGATCTATCAGGAAGCCTGTGAACAGATCGAACGCCATCTCGCCTGGCAGAGCGACTATTCTTTGCTCGTGGCCGGCCGCGACTGGCATCAGGGCGTCATCGGCATTGTCGCCTCCCGACTGGCCCGCGACTATAACCGGCCGACCATTGTGCTGACCATTCAGGGTGACGTCGCATACGGCTCCGGGCGCAGTGTTCCCAGTCTGAATCTGGTGGAGGTGCTCAGTCACACTGCCGGCCTGCTGGAACGCTACGGCGGCCACCCCATGGCAGTCGGCATCGGATTGCGTACGGACCGCATTGCCGACTTTTTCGAAGCGATGGATCGGGAGGTTCGCAAGCAGATCACTTCGGCGGATCTTGAGGACTGCATCACCTACGACGGCGAGGCGTTTCTCCACGAGCTCACGCCGGAATTCTTCCGCTATCTCGCGCTGCTTTCCCCGTTCGGACACAGCAACGTCAAACCGATCTACCGATTCAATGAGGTGCAGGTGGCTCGTTGTTCCACCGTCGGCGGCTCGCATACCCGCGGCATCCTCCGCACCCGGACCGGGCAGATCGATTTCATCGCTTTCAACCGGCCGAGCCATCTGTTCCACGGGAAAACGCTGGATGTGCTTGCCACTCCGCAGTTGAACCACCACCAGGGGCTGGAGACTCCTCAGCTCA
>NZ_DBEXAY010000297.1:0-2926 GCF_048170485.1 Victivallis sp.
AAAGTCTTTTTTCAAAAAAAAATTGAAAATTTCACCTCGGACAGGTATAGTTTATGACATAACATCCGAAAATAATGGAAAAACTATCGTTTTACAATCTGAATTCACCAACTGCAACGAGGCACCATGTTCGTTCTTGAATTGTTCCTGGTCGGAATCGTTCTCCTCTTCATCTTCCTCTTCAACACCATGATCACATTGCGCAATCAGGTCGACCGCATCCGCTGGCAGATCGAAGCGCTGCTCAAACGCCGCCGCGAACTGGCCGCCTCCCTCGGCGCCTCTTCCGACGGTCTCGAAGAGGAGAAGGAAATCTCCCGCCAGCTCAAATTCGACGCCGAACTCGCCGACCGCATCGAAACCCTCTCCGAAACCGATGAACTCATCCGGCGCGATTTCGATGAGTGCGGTTCACTCCTCCAGGAAAATCTCCATCAGTACCGCAGCCGGGCCGCCGCGTACAACCGCGCCCTCGGAAGCCCCGTGTTCCGGCTCTTCGGAAAATCGTCCAAATTCAAACCGCGTGAAATGTTCTGATTCAACGGATTACATGCCGCCGCAAACGGACCCGGAACTCCCCCGGCGGCATCCCTTTGTGGCGTTTGAATACCCGTGAAAAATAAAATGGATCGCTGAATCCGGCCGCAAAAGCGGTCTCCCCGACTGTCGCATCCGGATTGGCCATCCAGTACGCTTCCGCCTTCGCCAGGCGGCGTTCGGTCAACAGCTCCTTGAAACTTGTCCGGTAGTTGCGGCGCAGAAACTGCGAGATCGTCGAAACACTCCGCCCCAGCTTCTTCGCCATCTCCGGCAGCCGGATCGGCTCGGTGCAGTGACGCTCCAGATACTGGTCGATCTCGTTGCGCAACCGGTCCCCCTGCAGGACAGCGAGTTCCCGCACCACGATGTAATCGATCAGCATCTTGAAGAGTCCCAGCACATTTTCCAGTTTTTCCGCGGAAATGCGCGGCAGTTCCCGGAACGCCTGTTCCAGCTTCCGGCGCTGTTCCTCGCTGCTGCACCGCTCGAGCATGCATTCCGGCGGCGCGTCGTTGATCCGGAACTGACCGATCATCAGAAATCCGGCCAGCTGGTCGTGGATGAAAACCGGCGCAATCGCTTCCCGCAGACCGGCGTGACACTGGTAATCGATGATTCCCCGCTGCCGGACCGCCTCCTGCTGCTTGTCGGAGTCGAGAGAGACGCACTGCCGCAGTGTTCCGAGCTCGCGCTGAACCATCCGGCAATAATCGCTGTTGCGCATCTGACGGCCGCGGCGCAGCGTCCGCCCGTCCGCGGAAAAAAACGTGACCCGGATATCCAGTATCGCTGCAAAATGATCCAGCAGCGACTGGACTTCGTCGCTGAGAAAAAGTTCAAACGGCGTCATGCTCATCATCGACCTCGCTTCAAATCGCTTTCTCTACTATATCTTCTTACTGCATAAAAGTCCATACCTGTTGCAAAATTTTCCATTTATAAATCCGTTTTCCGGCATTATATTGTAAAAAACAATGTGCCAGGGGAGTGTGCTGTCTCTCGTTTTGCCCCCTCCCCTCCACCGCGCAGGGAGAGAACCATGAAATATGATTTAAACAATGTGATGTCGCAATTTTCCGTCTACGGCGAATACCTGATCGGAGTTCCGTACGGCACCGGGCATATCAATGACACCTTTCAGGTGACCTTCGATCAGGGCGGCACCATCGTGCATTACATCCTTCAGCGGGTCAACACCAACGTCTTCCGCAAACCGGAAGAGCTGATGGAAAACTTCGTTCGCGTGACCGGCCACATCGGCCGGAAAATCCGGGAGGAACGGAAGCTCCACCCGGAAACCCGCCACCGGACACTCGAAGTGGTTCCGGCGCGTGACGGCAAACCGTTTGTCCGCGACGCGGCGGGCAACTTCTTCCGCTGTTACGTCTTCGTCGAAAACGCCCGCACCTACGATATCCTCGAAACCACCGATCAGGCCTACCAGGCGGCGGCCGCATTCGGCAGATTCCAGGCGGATCTCGCCGATCTCGACGGCAGACTTCACGAGACGATCCCGAACTTCCACAACACGCCCTCCCGGCTGGCCGCGCTGGAACAGGCGGTGAAGGAAGATCGCGCCGGACGGCTCAAGCAGGTCGCCCCGGAGCTGGATTTCATCCTCGCCCGCCGCGATGAAACCAGCCGGCTGATCGACCTCCAGGCCGCCGGCGAACTGACCGAACGGACCACCCACAACGACACAAAGCTCAACAACGTCCTGATCGACGACCTCACCGGAACCGGCTGCTGTGTCATCGACCTCGATACGATCATGCCGGGACTACCGCACTACGATTTCGGCGACATGGTGCGGACCGGCACCAGCCCGGCGGCGGAGGATGAAACCAATCTCGATCTGGTGACCATGCGCTTCCCCATGTTCGAGGCGCTGCTACGCGGTTATCTCGCCGGCGCGGGCAGTTTCCTCAATCCGCTGGAGAAATCCCTCCTCCCCTTCTCCGGCAAACTGATCACGCTGGAGATCGGCATCCGGTTCCTCACGGATTATCTGGAGGGCGACGTCTACTTCAAGACCAGACGGCCGGAACACAATCTCGACCGCTGCCGCACCCAGCTCAAACTGGTGCAGTCAATCGAAGAGCAGTACGATGCCATGCGGAAACTGACCGATTCGCTGTCCTGAAATTCCGTATAATAACAGCAGAGGGAGTGTGGCAATCCGCCGCACTCCCTCTCTTCATTCCGGCAACATTCAGAGAAAAATTTTCATCAGCAGCGGGATCGTCAGCAGTGAAAGAATCGTCGTCACGATAATCGCCTGCCCCGCGAAGCCGTGGTCGCCGCCGTACTGCTTCGCCACCAGCACCGAACTGGATGCCGCCGGCATCAGCGCCACGACCGCAGTGGTTTCCCGGATGTCCTGCGG
>NZ_DBEXAY010000298.1:0-8579 GCF_048170485.1 Victivallis sp.
TAAAAACCGCAAGCGGAAAAATCGATTTTTTCAAAGAAGGAACTGGATTCAGTCGCGTGTGGCGCGGAGATTCCGGAGAATGGAGCGGGCGTGAACGAGCGCCGAGTCGCCGCCGCCGAGCATGCGGGCGATCTCCGCGGCGCGCTCGCGGTCGTTGAGAAGCCGGCTTTCCGAGAAGGTTCGGTCACCTTCGGTATGTTTGACCACACAGTAGTGGCGGTCGGCGCGGGCGGCCACCTGAGCGAGGTGGGAGATGCAGAGGATCTGGCGGTGCCGGCCGAGGTTGTGGAGCTCTTCGCCCACCCGGTTGGCGGTCTCGCCGCCGATGTTGACGTCGATCTCGTCGAAGACCACCACCGGAATGGAGTCGGCGTCGGCGAGGACGGTTTTCAGTGCGAGCATCAGGCGGGAGAGTTCCCCGCTGCTGGCGATTTTGCGCAGCGGCTGGAGCGCTTCCCCCGCATTGGCGGAGAACATGAGTTCAATCCGGTCCATGCCGGTGGGGCCGGGTTCCACCGTTGTGAACTCCACCTCAAGGCGGCTTTTGCCGAAGCCGATGGCGCCGAGCTTGGCGCGGACCTCGTCGGCGAATCTGGCGGCGCACTCATGGCGCTGTTCCGAGAGGCGGCGGGCGGCGTCGGCAAGTTCCGCGGTCAACTCTTTGCGGCGCGCGTCGAACTCTTCGCGCCGTTCGCGGGTGCGGGCGTAGTTGGCCAGCCGTTCCGCCGCTTCGGCGCGGGCGTCGAGCACCTGAGTGAGCGACGGCCCGTAGCGGCGTTTCAGCGTAAAGAGTTCGCCGAGGCGGGTTTCGATGGCCGCGAGCGCCTCCGCGTCGAGATCGACTTTGTCGGCGAGTGCGCTGACCGATTCGGAGAGGCTGTTCACCTCGTCCCGGATGGCGTCGCATTCGGTGAGCAGTTCTCCGGTGAGCGTTTCATCGATGCGGGCGAGTTCCTGCAGACTGCGGTAGACGTCGCCGAGGCGGTCGGCGAGGGAGTCCTCCCCGTCGGTCAGCACTTCGGTGAGCCGTCCGGCGGTCTCGATCACCTGCCGGGAGTTGGAGGCGAGCTTGTGTTTGGCGGAAAGCTCTTCATCCTCGCCGGGGAGGGGATTGACCCGGTCGATCTCTTCGGCGAGCAGTTCGAGCCGGGAGAGCTCCGTCTCATCCGGAATGGAGCGGTCGAATTCGCGCCGCTCCTCGTCGAGCCGGTCGAGCGCGGCGACAAGTTCCGCACAGCGGTTCCGGAGTTCACCGTTGCCGGCATAGTGGTCGAGCAGTTCGAGCTGGCGGGCCGGCACGGTGAGCGAAAGCTGTTCATTTGCGCCGTGCAGATCGACCAGCTGGCCGCCGATTTCAGCCAGCAGCCGTGCGCCGACCGGAGTGTCGTTGATGAAGTTCCGCACGGTGGAGGCGGTGATGACCCGCCGGATCTGAAGCTCGGCCGTCTCGCGGTCGAACGGAATCCCCGCTTCATCGAGCAGAGTCCCCACCGTTTCAACCAGATGCGGCGGAACGGTGAAACTGCCGGAAACCGTACAGCGGTCGGCGCCGGTGCGGAGAACGCCGCGGGAGGCGCGGCCGCCGAGTAGCAGTTCGACCGAACCCATCAGAATGGATTTACCCGCACCGGATTCGCCGGTGACGACGTTGAAGCCCGGACCGAATTCGAGCTCCGCCGATTCGATCAGGGCGTAATTTGTGATTTTCAAGTAGGTGAGCATACCGTAAAAAATAGCACGCCGGGATGAATTTTCAAGGTGGCGCAGGGAATTTTGCCCGAAGCGGAGATCAGGAGTTCCGGATCTCTTCCAGATGGAGTGCTCCCTGCCGCAGAATGCGCGGCTCCGTCCCGGAGGCGTCCACCACCGTCGAGGCGAGGGCACCGTCGGCGATCGGCCCGCCGTCGATGGCCAGCGCCACGTCACCCGCGAGGCCGGCGAGTGCGGCGGAGAGGTCGCGCGCATCCGGTTCCCCGGAACGGTTCGCGCTGGTCTGCGCCAGCGGACAATCGGCCAGCTTCAGGAGCTCTGCGAGCAGGGGGTGATCCGGCACCCGGAATCCCACGGTCTCTCCGCCGGTGAGCGGGGCGATGATGGTGATCGGCCCGGGGCAGTAGCGTTTCGCAAGTTTCTCCGGGAGCCCGTCGAGCCGGACGCCGTACTCCGGGAGTTTTCTCCAGTCGGCGATGAACCAGCCGAGCTTCTTTGCCGCGGCGCGCCCCTTGAGTTCGTAGATGCGGCGCACCGCCGTTTCGTCGTCGGCGCGGCAGACGAGGCCGTAGACCGTTTCGGTCGGCAGCAGCAGAACGGTTCCGGGTACGGCGAGAAGTTCGGCGGCGCGGCGGGCGGCCGCGCGGATGCCCGTCGCCGCAAGATCGACGACGGGACTCATTCTTCTTCCTCGTCACGCTGGTCGAGCATCCAGTGCGGAATGCGTTCTCCGAGGTAACTGCAGAGGAAGGCGACGATGCCGGCGGCGAATCCGTAGACCGCGCCGCAGGTCAGCGCCCGGTCGAACTCATCGCTGTTCATGAGTTCAGTAAAGGAGAGCCCGGTTCCGCAGGAGTTGACGAAGGTGTAGGCGATCCAGACGCCGGTGGAGACCGCCATCGTCGCCCAGGCGGCATTCTTGCTCGCTTTCGGCACGTAGAGCGCGGTGATGACCGGCAGGAAGACGACGACCAGCTGTGAGGCCCAGCTGTTGATCATCAGTTTGTAGATGCTCTCGACGTTGGTCGCCAGATAGAGCGCGATGATGGTCAGCAGCACCGTGGTGACGCGGGTGAACCAGAGCAGACGCTGATCGCTCAGCCGCGGCCAGATGGAGCCGATGACGTTGTTGCAGAGCAGCGAGGAACCGGCCAGGAGGGAGCTGTCCGCCGAGCTCATGATCGCCGAAATCAGCGCGGCGAGGAAGACGGTGAGAATCAGCGGATGCATGTTGCCGAGGATGATGATCGCCATCCGGGGCAGAACCTGGTTTTCGATGTCTCCGCCCATCGCTTCGGCGGTGACGCCGTGGGCGGCGAGCACGTAGCGCGCGGTGAATCCGATGGTGATCGGCACCAGGCCGATTGCGGCGTAGAAGAAGCCGGAGATCACCGCGCTGCTGGCGGCAATTTTCTCATTGCGGCTGGCGAGTGAGCGTTGGATCAGATCCTGACCGATGGTGCAGCCGAGCCCCATGATGATCCAGCTGCCGATGTAGTAGACCCAGTCGGTGGTGGTGGGGGCGGCGCCCGCCTGGGTGTGGATCCAGAGTGAGAGGTCGTCGGAGGAGAGCCGGGCAGCCACCGCGTCCCAGCCGCCCGCCTGACCGAGGGCGCCGGGTACGATCAGGAAGAGCCCGATGACGATGAGCGACACCTGTACAACGTCGGTGAGCGTCACCGCCCCCATGCCGCCGGCAAAGGTGTAGACCAGCACGACCACCGCGCCGATCAGTGTCCCGTGCAGGATGCTCATGCCGGTGAGCACGTGGAGGATGGTCCCCATGCCGAGCAGCTGGGCGCCGAGCCAGCCGATGTAGACCGGGATCATCCACAGCGAGGTGTAGACGCCCGCCCATTTGCCGTATTTGCGCTCGACGATGTCGGTGACGGTGAGGCACTTCAGCCGCCGGAGCATACCGACGATGAAGATGCCGGAGATGATGAGGCTGGCGGAGGCGCCGAACGGGTCGGCGAGTACGCCGCCGATACCCTCGGCGTAGACGGTGGCGGCGACGCCCATGCTGGAACCGGCACCGAACCAGGTGGCCAGCAGTGTCGCGGTGGACATCCACAACGGGAGCCGTCGGCCGGCGACGAGAAAGTCATTCATCCCCTTGACCCGTCGACTGGACCACATGCCGATGCCGATCAGTACGATCATATAGATCCCGATGCCGATCCACAGCGTGAGTTTGTCCCCGGCGGAGAGGCCGAAGGAACCGGCCGCCTGTTGAGCCTGAACTGCGGCTTCGCTAAGCTGATTTTCCATACGCGATTGCCTTATGCTGGAATGAAAAACTAAAATAACAAAGCAGGATTCAAGTCCCCGGATTTCTGTTCCATGCCGGTGGACTTTTCCCTGCACTGCCTGTACCGCGTTATAAACTATCGTTTTTTATCATGAATTCAACATTCGAATTGAAAAAAAACGGATTTTTTCCACTGTTTTTGCGCTTGAAAAAAAATCCGTCACGGATTATGATATCCAAATGGACCTGAAAAAAGAAATTCTCGTTGCCGTTCCTCACGGCATGTGTGCCGGTGTACGGCGGGCACTCCGGGCGGTGGAATCGGTGCTGCATCGGTGCGGCGCGCCGGTTTACGTGCTGCATGAAATTGTTCACAACGACTTTATTGTGAACAATCTGAAAAAACAGGGCGTCCGCTTTGCCGAAACGCTTTCGGAAGTGCCGGAAGGGGCGGTGCTGCTCTTCAGTGCCCACGGCGTCTCCGCCGCGGTGGAGCAGGAGGCGGAAAAACGGAAGCTCCGGATTGTCGACGCCACCTGTCCGCTGGTGAAACGGCTGCAGGTGGCGGCGGCCCGGTACAGCCGCCCCGGCGATCTGCTGATTCTGATCGGCCACCGCGGCCACCCGGAGGTGGAAGGGGTGCTCGGCCGGACCGGCGGCGGCCGGGTGCTGGTGGTGGAAAATGAAGCGGACATCGCCGCTCTGCCCGACTGCCCCGACGCACGCCGGATCAGCCGGCTCGCTCAGACAACGCTCAACTGCGAGAGCGTGGAGCGTTTGACCGAGGCATTGCGGCGACGCTATCCCGCGCTGGAGTGCGGCCCCGGAATCTGTTACGCCACCACCAACCGGCAGGCGGCGGTCCGGGAACTTGCCGCACACTGCGGCATGGTGCTGATCATCGGCTCGCGGCGCAGCTCCAATTCGAACCGGTTGCGGGAGATCGCAACATCCTGCGGCTGTCGCGCGTTTCTGATCGACGGGCCGGAGGCACTGCCGCCGGAAGTTGCCGGCTGGCAGGGGGCAATCGGCGTGAGTGCCGGAGCGAGCGCGCCGGAGGAGCTGGTCGAGCGGACTGTCGCCCGGCTCGCGGAGCTGGGGTTCGGGCCGGTCCGTCTGCTCGGAACGCCCGAGCAGAAACTGGAGTTTGCTCCGCCGGAGATTCCGGAGCCGGGAACGGTCTGAAATTCCGGCGGCGCGCAGTTGTTCAGCCGAGTGCGGCGATCTTTTTTCCCCACTCCCGGCACCGTTCGAGCGAATAGGGGGGCCGCCCGGTGAGGTAGTGGTTGGCGCCGGAGAGCGCGCCCGCCTCGAACCGGATCAGCAGCAGCCGCTGCTCGCCGTTGGGCAGGTCGAACCTGCCGGCGTCGGCGTTCGCGTTGGCCGGAACCTCGAAATCCCCCGCAAAGAGGATTTCCCCGGTATCGGCGTCGCTGACGGTGACGGAACCCTTCACCGGCGCGAGGGTGTCGTTGGTGACGATCACCCGATGGCCCCAATTGGCCCATTCGCCGAGGATGACCTGCAATGGCTTCTGCGAACGGCGGATGTAGTCGAACGCGAGTTTGCGGTTGAAGTAGTAGTCCACCACCGCGTCGGAGAACTGCGGCCAGCAGTCCATGACGTTCCACCAGAGGATGCCGGACTTTTCCCACTTGTGAGCGCGGACATTTTCCACGAAGAACTTCTTCGCCTCCGCCTGGACGATCTGGCTGGCCGCGACGAACTCTTCGAGCGTCTCCGGCTCGATGCCGAAGAATTCGCGGATCTGCCGGTACATGAGTTCGACCCGGTAGGCGTAGACCGGGGTCGTGCAGTGGGCGATCCATTCGGAGTTGTCGTGTCCGGGCCAGAGTTTTTCCGGCGAGAGGAATTTGCGGAGCGACTCCACCGCCGGAGCGCCGTGGTAGCCGGTCTCGCTGATGAACGCGGCCGGATTGGCGGCGTAGAAGGGGCTCTTGAAGTAGTCGCGCGGCCCCCAGACGTGCTGTTCGGGGGAGTGCAGATCGTCCTCTCCGCGCGCCTCGACGGCGGGGGAGATGTAGGGCGAGCTCGGCAAATAGGGGCGGGAGGGGTCGAGCCGGTGGAGCACTTGTGGGATGAGCTCCCGGGTGAGCCGGTTGTGGCTCGGTTTCCGCCCGTCGAAGGTGTGAGCGGCGAACTGATCGACCTCGTTGTCGCCCGCCCAGAGAACGAGCGCCGGGTGCTGACGCAGTTCGAGCACGACCTGTTCGACTTCGGTGCGGAACCGGCCCATGAACTTCTCGTCCATCGGGTAAAAGGCGCAGCCGGTCATGAAATCCTGCCAGATCATGATGCCGTGCCTGTCGCAGTAGTCGTAGAATTCCGGCGATTCGTAGACGCCGCCGCCCCAGACCCGGAGCATGTTGCAGCCGAGTTCGCGGAAGAGTTCGAGAATCGGAATCGTCCGTTCGCGGTCGCGGCTGTGGAGCGCGTCGGCCGGGACCCAGTTGGAGCCTTTGACCATGACCGGAATGTCGTTGACGCGGAAGCGGAATTTGAAATGTTCCGGCGTTTCGTCGTATTCCAGCTTGACGGAGCGGATGCCGATCGTGCGGTGCGCGGTGAAGAGCTCCTCGCCGCGATGGCTCACCCGGATGTCCACTTCATAGAGATTCTGTTCGCCGTACCCGGCCGGATACCAGAGTTTCGGATTCCGCACCGGTATGATGTCGAACCCCGAGGTGAACTTCGCCTTGCGCTGAAAGTGGAATTCCGACTCCCCGCAACGGCCGGTTACATCGAGGTCGAACTCATCCCAGTAGTTGAGAGAGGTGCGGAAACTCCAGGAGAAACAGAGCTGTTTTTCCTTCGCTCCGGGCTGATCCCGCAGGCAGAAGTAACAGCACTGCAGGGCGTGTTCCGGGCGTTCCTCCAGCCGCACGTCGCGCCAGAGGCCGCCGAGGATCATCCGGGGGGCGATATCCCAGCCGTAGCTGTGGGCGGGCTTGCGGATCCGGAGCGATTCGAAGTTCCACGCCTGCGCCTTGCTGTGGTGGTCGAGCGGAATGTTCTTCGCCGCGAGAACGGGCGAGGCAATCCGCACGGTCACGGTGTTGGTGCCGCCGCGTTGGAGCAGGTCGTCCACCGCGAACCGGTGGCGGAGAAAGGCGTTGTCGGCCTTGCCAGCCGGTTTGCCGTTGACCAGAATTTCGGCGAGGCAGTCGATGCCTTCGAAGACCAGATCGGCCTGCGCCGGGAAGTCGGCGGGGAGCTCGAACGAGCGTTCGTACTCCCAGTTGTTGAATTCAAACGGACGCAGAAGATCGACGTTTTCGCCGAAGAAGGGGTCCGGAATGATGCCGTTCCGGTGAAGGTCGAGTTCGATGTTTCCGGGCACTTCGGCCGGAATCGCCGGCACGTCGACTGCGCCGGTTCCGCTGAGGAGCCACCGGCCGTTGAGAAGGAGCTGTTTCATGGGCATAGGACCTTTCCTGTTGATGAATCCGGTTCGATGAGTGTGCCGTTGAAGAGCGTTTTCCCCGCCTTCCAGCGGGCGCCGAGTTTTCGCTGACGCTCCAAGGCGTCGAGTGCCGCCGCCGCCATCGCCGCCATCGGCTGGCGGATGCTGACGATGCCGCTTGCCGCCGCTTCGCCGGTGCCGTCGATGCTGCAGCAGTCGAGTTCCGGCGCCGCCGTCTTGAGGGGGAGGGCGATCTCGTCGTTGGCACAGAAGAGCGCGGTTTCGCCGTCGAGATTCCGGACCGCTTCCCGGGCCTGTTCCGGCGAAATCCGGCGGGGGAGCAGTGTCTCTGCAAAATCGATTCCGTGCTGTCGGCACAGTTCCCGGCAGCGGTCGCGTCGCTGGTCGAGGGCGTCCACCGCGAGTCCCGCCCGGTTGGCGAAGAGAATCCGCCGCGGCTTCTTCCGGGCGAGGGTGTAGCAAAAGAGCTGTTCCACCGCATTGCGGTTGTCCAGCCCGACGAAATCCGCGAAGGGCCCGGGCTCGACCCGGTCGAAAAAGACCAGATTGACGCCGAGCACCCGCAGTTTTTCGAAGAGGGAGAAATCGAGCCGCCGGTCGAGCCCCCAGACGATCAGATTGCACACCCCTTTGGAGAAGAGCCGGACCGCGCTCCCGGCCTGGAGGGCGCTTTGCGGCTCCTGGGCGGCGAGAACCGCGAGAATGCCGCGCTCGTTCATCAGCCGGGTGAGCGTATCGATGAATTCGACCGCGAAGGTTTCGCGGAGCGTCGCCAGAATGCCGACGCTCTCAATGGGAGCGGTGTTGCCGGAAAAGCAGCTGCTGATCCGGGTGCCGTGCGCCGGACTGCGGGTGATGATGCCGGCCGTTTCGAGCCGGGCGAAGGCGCGCCGGACGGTGATCCGGCTGCAGCCGGAGAGCCGGGCGAAATCCCGTTCCGCCGGCAGCCGGTCTCCCGGCATGTATTCGCCGGACAGCAGGCCGTTGACGACCCGCATCCGGACCTGTTCGGTCAAATCTCCGGAACTGATGGCACACCTCCCGTTTTTCGTGGTTCTATAAGATAATACCACGTGGAAAAAATGCAAATCAACTTTTGCACCCGGCGTTGACGGGAAAAGACGAAGATTGCCGGAAAAAATCGGCGGAAAAAGTTGCATTACCGAAGATTTG
>NZ_DBEXAY010000299.1:0-10062 GCF_048170485.1 Victivallis sp.
CATGCGGGACACTCCGGAACGCCTGATCGGATGGAGAGCTTCACGGAAAAGAGGGACGGGCGGTCGAAACAGGAGAAATCCCCGGAATTTCCGGACACAAAAAAACGTTCCCGGCAACCGCAGGGAACGTCCGCATCAAAAAAAAAAATGGTGCGCTCACGGGGACTCGAACCCAGGACCCAGTGATTAAGAGTCACTTGCTCTACCAACTGAGCTATGAGCGCACAACATCGTATAATATGACACTTTTTCGGGGAAATGCAAGCCGGGTTGCGGCGGAATTGTGAAAAAAAAAATTGTGCAATGTTGTCATTCCGGCCGTGCGGGGATCTGGTAATTTCCATTTGCCGGGCTATATTAACGGCAAGACGTTTCGAAAGAGTTTATTTCTAGGGTGAAAAGATCGTATGAAAACATTTGACGGGCTGTTTCTGGAGCTGAAGGAAAAGGTGTCGTCTCACGATCCCGCGTCCGGGACGGTGAAGGAGTTCGACAAGGGCAAGCATTTCATCGGCAAGAAGATCGTCGAAGAGGCCGGCGAAGTGTGGATGGCCGCGGAATATGAGGGGCGGGAGAAGACCGCCGAGGAGATCTCCCAGCTGCTCTACCACCTTCAGGTCATGATGATCGCCAACGGTCTCGAACTCGAAGATGTTTACAAGTATCTCTAAGAGCCTACAACAGGAAAGTTTTTCATGAGTCTGCAACTGGCAATCCCCAACAAGGGGGCCCTTTCCGAAGATTCCGTCCGGCTTCTGCGCGAGGCCGGGTACCGCTGCACCCGTTCCGGCCGTGAGCTGATCGTCTCCGACCGGGAGAATGAGATCGATTTCGTCTTTCTGCGCCCGCGCGACATCGCGCTTTACGTCGGCAACGGCGTGCTCGACCTCGGGATCACCGGCCGCGACCTCGCGGCGGATTCCGGCGCGCAGGTGACCGAGCTGATGAACCTGGAGTTCGGGCGGTCGCGCTTCTGCTTTGCGGTGCCGAAGAATTCCGGTCTCACGGTCGAGACGCTCAACGGGTTGCGCATCGCCACCTCCTATCCGGAGTTGCTCCGGAAGAATCTCGCTCAGCGCGGTCTCTCCTGCCCGGTGGTCCGGCTGGATGGCGCGGTGGAGATTTCAATCCGCCTCGGGGTGGCCGACGCCATCGCCGACGTGGTGGAGTCCGGCGCGACGCTGCGCGAGGCGGGGCTGGAGGTGATCGGCGAGCCGATGCTCGTTTCGGAGGCGATTCTGATCGGCCGCTCCGCCGAACTCGCTGAACGGCCGGCGGTCCGGAAACTGATCGCCCGTCTCAAAGGAATTCTGGTTGCCGGAGCCTACGCGATGGTCGAATATGACATTCCGCGCCTTCAGCTGGAGGCGGCCTGCGCGATCACTCCCGGGCTGGAATCCCCGACCGTCTCGCCGCTCTCCAACCCGGACTGGGTCGCGGTCAAGGCGATGGTGGCCCGCAAGGAGTGCAACCGGATCATGGATGAGCTCTACCAGATCGGCGCCCGCGGCATCATTGTCACGGACATTCGCTCCTGCCGTCTGTAACAAGGGAGATGTGAGATGAAAAAAGCGATTCTGGAACGTGCCCGCGAGGTGTTCGACACCGAGATCGAGGGGCTGGTGGCTGTGCGCGACAATTTAGGCGCGAGTTTCGAGCAGCTGGTTCACCGCTGCATGGATGTGATCAACGCCGGCGGCAAACTGGTGTTCACCGGCGTCGGCAAGAGCGGTTACATCGGCAAGAAGATTGCGGCCACCCTTTCCAGCGTCGGCTCCCCCTCGGTGTTCATGCATCCGGTGGAGGCGCGGCACGGGGACCTCGGCATCATTCAGAAGCACGATCTTCTCATCGCGCTCTCCTACAGCGGCGAGACCGAGGAGCTGCTGGTCGTGCTGACGCCGGCGAAACGGCTGGGGGTCGAACTGGTCGCGATCACCGCTTCCGCCGGTTCCACGCTCGGGAAGATGAGCGATCTGGTCGTGGAGATGCCGGTGCCGCGGGAGGCGTGTCCCTTCAACCTTGCGCCGACGACCACCACGACCGCTCTCCTGGCGCTCGGCGATGCGCTGGCGATGGTTCTGCTCGACGAGCAGGGATTCACCAAGAGCGACTACGGGCGGCTGCACCCCGGTGGTGCGATTGGCCGCATGGTGACGATGCGCGCTTCGGATATCATGCGCGACAAGGAACATTCCGCGATCGTGGATCCCGGCACCAAGGTGCGGGAGGCCCTCTTCCGGATGAGCCACGCCCGCTGTGGTTCGGCGATTGTCGTTGACGACGGCAAACTGGCCGGAATCTTCACCGACGGCGATTTCCGGCGCTGGGCGGAGAAGGATATGTCGGTGCTCGAGCGCGAGATGCGCGAAGTGATGACGCCCGGACCGGTTTCGATCCGGCAGGATGCGCTGGCGGTCGAAGTGCTCAAGGTGCTGGAGAAGCGCCATATCGACGATATTGTGGTGGTCGACGACGCCGGCGGCGTCTGCGGCTTTATCGATGTACAGGATCTGCCCGGGCTGAAACTGATGTGACGGCGCGGCAGTTGCACAACCGCAAACAGGATGGATCGATGATAAAACGAATTCTGCTTCCTGCTCTGGCCCTCTGCATGGCCGTGACGGCGGCGGCCGACGACAACGAAGCCACCGCCGCCTACATGGCCGGCCGCACCGCCTACGAGGCGGGGGATTACCGCGATGCGGCGGGCAAATTCGAGGATGCCGAACTTCTGGGGGACTCCACCGCGGTCAAGGCGAATTCGGTGCTGGCCCAGATCTCCGCGTGGCGGATGTGCGGATTGCTCTACCGGGAGTTCGAGGCGATCGAGAAACTGCTCACCTCCTATCCGGAATACGCCGATTTCGTCGCACTCGTTCAGCGGGAGTATGCGATCGGCGAAGCCTACTATCAGGGGCGGCGCGATCCGTCGTTCTGGTCGTTGCGCTGGATCCCCTGGCTGGTGGATGACGACAAGAGCATCGAGGTGTTCGAAAAGGCGCTTTCGCGGGCGCCGTTTGCGGAAAACGCTCCCGGCGCGCGGCTCCGGCTCGCCTATCTCTTCGATCAGAAGGGGGAGTTGCAGAAGTCGCTGGAGCAGCTCCGGCTGATTATCCGGGATTTCCCGGATTCCCCGGAGTGCAAATACGCCTACCTTGCGCTTGGAACCGGTCTCTACCAGCTTTCACAGCGCGGCGACGGCGACGGCCGCTACAATCAGGAGGCCATGGATGCGTTCAAGACCTTTCAGGAGAAATATCCCGACGCGAGCGAGAACGACTGGGTCAAGCGCCATCTGATGCTGGGGCGCGACATTCAGGCGGCCCGGCTCTTGTCGATGGCGAAATATTACGCCGAGAACGGCCGGAAAGCGGCGGCGGAGCGTTATCTGGCGCAGGTGTTGCAGGAGTATCCGGACACGCTTTCGGCGGACGCCTCCGAAGCGCTGCTGGTCAAGCTGGACCGCACCTTTGTGCCGGAGGAGTTCCGGCCGGATCCGGCTTCGCGGTTGCCGCGGATTGTCGCCTATCCGCTGCCGCAGGAGGCGGAGAAACTGCTGATTGCGCCGGGGGAGGGGAGCGGGAAGTTCCTGCTGCCGGTTTTCGATCTTTCCGGTCAGCTCAAGTCCAATATGAATGAAGCGTCGAAGGAGGATGCCCGATGAGCCGGCTGCCGCGTACACTTTTTCTCTTGCTGTTTCTCCTGCTGGGCGGCTGCGGCTACCAGGTTGGTTCCCTGATGCACCCGCAGGTGAAGACGGTCGCCGTCGCTCCGGTGGTCAATGAAACTGTCGCCTACAATGTCGCGGCGGAGATGCGCGGACTGCTCTGCGAGTGTTTCATGACGGATGGTTCGCTCAAGCTGGTGGATGAGAAGGAGGCGGACTGCATCGTCTATGCCCGGGTGGTCAGCATCAGGTTCTCTGAGGTGAACTGGTCGACGGTCAACGACGATCTTTTCGTGCCGAACGAGTGGCGTGTGCAACTGAAGGTGGAGTTTTCGGTGATTATTCCCGGCAGTGCCAAGCCGCTCATTTCCACCCGCTCGGTGACCGGTTCGGCGGAGTTCCAGACCGGGCCGGATATGTACATCGGCCGTCGTAACGGCATCCGGCAGGCGGCGTACGACGCGGCGAAGCAGCTGGTTACCGCGGTGACTGAGGGGTGGTGATCCCGTTCGCGGCGGCGGAGGTGGCGGCATGCTGATCGGCGTGGTGAAAAAAGGACAGTCGCTGTTCATTCTGTCCTTTCTGACGTTCATTCTGGCGGGGATGCTGATCCTCAAACTGCCGTGGTGCTACCGTGCGGGGGAACTCTCCTGGAGCGACGCGCTGTTCATGGCGACCTCGTCGGTCTGCGTCAACGGGCTGAGCGTGCTGCCGATTGAGAACTTCACGCTGTTCGGCCAGTCGATGATCCTGCTGATGGTGGAGATCGGCGGAATCGGCATCATGACGCTGAGCGCGTCGATCCTGCTGATGCTCGGCGGCGGACTCTCCTTCAGCGACACGCTGATGATCTCCAGTTTGAGCGACAACTTTTCGCTGCGGGGAACCGAAGGGCTGACCCGGACCGTCGTTACTTACACGCTGGTCAGCGAGGCGTGCGGATTCCTGCTGATGCTGCCGGGGTTTCTGGAGAAATACTCCTGGGGGCAGTCGCTCTGGTATTCGCTGTTTCACTCCATCACCGGATTCTGCAACGCGGGGCTGAGTCCGTTTGTGGACAGTCTGGCCGGGCAGTCGCGCCTGGTGCAGTTTGCGGTGGGGGCGCTGGTGATTCTCGGCGGCCTGGGGGTGTATGTGATTTACGATCTTCTGCAGGTGATGCGGCGGCGCGGAACCCATCTGCGGGTTCACTCCAAGGTGGTTCTGCTGACCAATTTGATTCTGATTGCGGCGGGCGCGGTGCTGATCTGGTTTTTCGGGGTGATCAACGACCGGGTGATCGGCTGGTTTGACGCGCTGTTCCTGTCGGTTTCGTCGCGGACCGCCGGATTCAGTACATTCGACATCACGACGCTTCCGGCGTCGACGACGACGCTGATCATCATCTTCATGCTGATCGGCGCCTCGCCCGGCTCGACCGGCGGCGGCATGAAGACCAGTACGGTGGCGGTGGCGGCGGCGGCCATTCTCAACACCTTCAAGGGGAATCCGGAGGTGCTGATGTTTCACCGGCGGATACCGTCGGCGCAGGTTTTGCGTGCCTTCACCATCATCGTGATGTTCACGCTTCTTGCCTGCGTGGCGGCGATGGCGATTCAGATGATTACGCCGGGAACCGTGATGATGGAGGCGTTTTTTGAGGCGGCGTCGGCGCTGGGAACCACTGGGCTGACGATCGGCGGCACGGCCAAGCTGACGGTGGAAGGGAAGCTCCTGCTTTCGTTTCTGATGTTCATCGGCCGGATCGGGCCGTTTACGATTATGCTGTTTTTGCTGGGGCGCGAGAAGACGGTGCGCTTGAAATATCCCGATGAACGGGTTATTATTGGTTAAACGGGGAATTCAGGTAGGGTATGGCCAAAAATCAGTATGCAGTGTTCGGGCTCGGCTCTTTCGGGGCCAAACTGGCGGTGGAACTGGGCAAGGCGGGCAACACCGTCGTTATCGTCGACATTGACCGCCAGCGGGTGGACGATCTGCGCGAGAAGGTGACCGAGGCGATCATCGCCGACGTCAGCAACGAAGAGGTGGTGCGGGAGCTGAACGTCGCCAAGTTCGACGCGGTGATTCTCGGCATGAGCTCCCATTTTGAAGATCAGGTTCTGGCGCTGACACTGCTCAAGCAGGAGGGGGCGCGCAAGGTGCTGGCCAAGGCGAACACCGCCATTCAGGAGCGGATTCTCTACCGGCTCGGGGCTGACGAGGTGATCCAGCCGGAACAGGATGTGGCCGAACGGATTTCCCGGCGGCTTTCGATGGCGAACATCACCGATCTCTTCGAATTCAAGGGGTCGGCGTTTGCGGAGGTTTCGGTGCCGGCGCGGATGGCGGGCAAATCGCTCCGCCAGCTGGATTTGCGCAACCGCTGCAACGTGACGGTGCTGTTGATGCACAAGCCCGGCTGCCCGACCGAAACGATTCTCAGCCCGGATACTCTGCTGGAGAAAGGCGATCAGCTGACCGTCTTCGGCAGCCGGGAGTCGATATTGAAACTTTTCAAGGAGAACTAATCATGGCGAACTGCATCTTCTGCAAAATCATCGCCGGAGAGATTCCGGCGGTCAAGATCTACGAGGACGATCTGGTGCTGGCGTTTCTCGACATCGGCCCGATCAATTTCGGCCATACGCTGGTCATTCCGAAAGAGCACCACGAGTCGAGCGCGACGATTCCGGAGGCGACGGCCGGCCGGATGTTCCACATCGGCGCCCGGATCGGCGTGGCGTTGCGCCGCGAATTCGACTGGGATGCGTTCAATCTGCATCTGGCGGACGGCGCCGCCGCGGGGCAGGTGGTCATGCACGCCCATCTGCACGTGGTGCCGCGCGGCGTCGAAGATGGATTCCACTGGAACTGGCGCCAGAAGCAGTACGGTGACGGTGAGGCGGCCGCTCTGGCGGAGCGGCTGACGAAGCGGCTCGCCACGGCGCTGGAACGGGAGCCGGAAGCGTGAGGCGGCCGCTCCCGGCACTGCTGCTGCTTGTGATGTGGCTGTCGGCGGCGGCACTGCCGCTGGCGGCCGCGGACCGGCTCGACCGGATCGCGGCCGCTCTCGACCGGATTGAACAGCGTTTCTGGCGGGCGGCGGGGATGTCGCCGGATGAGGCGTATTATCAGGAGACCGCCGAACTGCTCAACGAGCTTGAGCTGAACGGGCGCGATGTACAGCGGGTGCTGACCCGCGCCCGGCTCGATCAGATGCCGAACATGTCGGTCCCGGCGGCGGAACTGCGGAATCTCTTTCAGTCGGTGAGCCGGCGGCTCGCCTCCTCCTATCACTTCCGGCTCAAGGGTACCGGCATGGCCGATTACGAGAAGACGTTCCGGCGCAGTCGAAATCGCCGGAGCGGGAAAAGCCGTCGGGATGAGCCGCCGCCGACGCTCGCCACGGTGGAGCCGGAGGCGTATTCCCGGTGGCTCGCCGAGGTGTGCGACGACAACCTGAGCCGTTTCAGCCGGCGGAAGGGGGAGCGCAACGCCGGGCAGGATGACACGCTCCGGGAGACGCTGGCCGCGTATTGCAGTTCCATCCGCACCTTGCGGAATGCGCTGGTGACACTGCGCCAGCAGGGACAGGGATTGAAATTCTGAACCGGTGCGGCCGGTTCAGAGAATTCCGAGATGCTCCAGCAGGATTTTGAGCCCGATAAGGACGATGGCGCAGCCGCCGATGACCATCATGACCCGCTCGCCGGCCAGGGAGCCGAGGCGGACGCCGATCAACACGCCGATGGCGGAGGCCGCCGCCGTGACCACCCCCATGGCGAGGGCGGGAATCCAGATGCCGGAACCGGCGAACGCCAGCCCCGCTCCTACCGCCAGCGCATCCAGACTGGTGGCGATTGCCGGCAGAAAGAGGGCGCGCGGAGCGAAGAAATCCGGCGGGCAGCAGGGCTCCGCGCCATCCTTTTCCGCCTTCTCCTCCTCTTTCCGGAGCCCTTCGAAAATCATTTTTCCGCCGACGAATCCGAGCAGCGCGAAAGCGAGCCAGTGGTCCATGGTGCGGACCACGTTCTGCAGCAGTGCGGCCGCGGCGAGTCCGAGGAGCGGCATGAGGATCTGAAAGCCGCCGAAAAAGAGGGCGGCCCAGGCGGCGTTGCGGATCTTTCTGCCGGTGCGGTCGCAGAGGGCGCCGCTCACCGAGACGGCGAACGCATCGATGGAGACGCCTACCGCAATCAGAAGAACCGCAACGAACGACATGGTGTTACTTCATCAGCATCGCCATGATCGCCTTCTGGACGTGGAGACGGTTTTCCGCCTCGTCGAAGACGATCGAACGGGGAGAATCCATCACGTCCTCCGAGACCTCTTCCCCGCGGTGGGCGGGGAGGCAGTGGAGGAATTTCGCATCCGGACTGGCCACCTTGAAGAGCTCCGCATTGACCTGATAGGGGCGGAAGATCTTCATGCGGCGCGCCTGTTCGGCTTCGAAGCCCATGCTCACCCAGACGTCGGTGTAGAAGTAGTCCACCTTTTCAGCGGCCTTCATAGGGTCAACTTCCCAGCGGATGTTCGGGCAGCCGGCCATCAGCGCTTCGCTCGGACGCTCCTCTTCCGGCGCGGCGATCACCAGCTCCATGCCGGTCAGCCGGGCCGCCAGCATGAGGGAGTTGGCGATGTTGCTGCGGCCGTCGCCGTAGAAGGCCATCCGGATCGAACCATCCACCCGCCCGGAGTATTCCCGGATGGTCAGGAGGTCGGCGATGATCTGGCAGGGGTGGTAGTCGTCGGTCAGCGCGTTGATGACCGGAATCGTCGCTTCGCGGGCCAGCTCCTCGACGTCGGCGTGCGAGAAGGTGCGGATGACGATGCCGTGCAGGTAGCGGCTGAGCACCTTGGCGGTGTCGGCCACGGTTTCGCCGCGCCCGACCTGCATCTTGGACTGATCCAGATAGAGCGGCCGCCCGCCGAGCTCACCGACGCCCACTTCAAAGGAGACGCGGGTGCGGGTGGAGGACTTTGCGAAGATCAGCCCGATGCTCTTGCCTGTCAGCGGGGTGAAACTCACCTTGCCGCGTTCGGCCTTCAGCTTCGAAGCGAGAGCGAATATTTCATTGAGTTCCGGGAGGGTGATGTCCCTCAGCGTCAACAGATCTTTCTTCATGGGATTACTTCTCCTCTTTGATCAGCCGGTCGAGTTCTTCCAGTCCGGCTGCGATTCTTTCCAAACCGAGGTCGGCCTCTTCGCGGGTGATGACCAAGGGCGGCAGGAGCCGGAGAACGGTCTCCCCAGCGGTCAGCACCACGAGGTTCCGCTTGAGCAGGAGTCCGGCCAGCGTCGCCGCTTCGCGGTCGAGCACCACGCCGATCATCAGCCCCATGCCGCGCACCTCCTTGACGAAGGAGTACTTTTTGCCGAGTTCCGCGAGTTTGGTGCGCAGGTAGTTGCCCTGTTCGACGCAGTTTTCGAGGACGCCGTCCTGATCGAACGCCTCCTGAACCGCCAGCGCGGCGGCGCAGACCAGCGGCGTGCCGCCGAAGGTGCTCGCGTGGGTGCCGACGGTCAGGGTGTCCGCATATTTGCGCTGGACGATGAAACCGCCCATCGGCAGGCCGTTGGCGATCGCCTTGGCCATCGAGAAGGCGTCGGGTTCGACGCCGAAGCTCTGCCAGGCGAACCGGGTGCCGATCCGGCCCATGCCGCACTGCACCTCATCGAAGAGCAGCAGCAAATTCTTCTCGTCGCAGAGCGCCCGGACCTGCCGCAGATAGTCGCGGTCGGCCGGCAGAATGCCGCCTTCGCCCTGCACCGGTTCGAGCAGAATGGCGCAGGTTTTGTCGGTGATCGCGGCTTTGAGCGCGTCGATGTCGTTGAAGTCCACCTGCTTGAATCCGGGCACCTCCGGCTCGAATCCCTTGCGGTACTTGGCGCGGCCGGTGGCGGCCAGCGTCGCGAGCGTCCGCCCGTGGAAGGAGTTGTTCATCGAGATGATCTCGTTGCGGCCGGTCGCATTGCCGATCTTGCGGGCGAATTTGATCATGCCCTCGTTGGCCTCCGCACCGGAGTTCGCGAAGAAGACCACGCCGTCGAAGCAGTTGGTAATCAGCTTTTCGGCGAGGCGCGGCATCACCTCGTTCATGTAGAGGTTGGAGACGTGCACCAGCGTCGCGGCCTGCTTCTGAATGGCGGCGGTCACCCGCGGATTGCAGTGGCCGAGGTTGCAGACGGAAATCCCGGCGGCGAAATCGAGATATTCGCGCCCGTCGGCATCCCACAGGCGCGCGCCCTGGCCTCGGACAAACAGAATCTTCGGGGCATAGGTGGGCATCACATACTTGCGGTACCGTTCGACGGTGGTTTCGTAAAGGTTTTCCATCTTTCAAGACTCCTGAATAGTGAAACTTTCCCTTTTTTTGAAGTGGAAAATGATAATATAGAACCTTTTTTA
>NZ_DBEXAY010000300.1:0-55493 GCF_048170485.1 Victivallis sp.
GGGAGGCTTGTAAAGCAGAAAATCCGGATTACATTTTCGTAAATGCGGCAATGGACGGAAGGACAATGGAAAACTTCAGTTTGCATCTGGATTCTGCACCTCGGGAAACGAAATTGTTTCCACCGGTGAGTTGTGTTGTATACGACCGGCAGAACCTGCAGACTTCGTTGCCGTTGCATCGAACCAGCATCAACTTCGGAGTTGTACTCGCCTCCCGGACGGGACGGACCGGTTACCGGATTGGAGATCAGGAGTATGAAGCGGAGGTTCCCGCTTTTGTCTTCACCTGTCCCGGGCCGGAGTATTGCGCCGTCAATTCCGGACCGGTGGAAAAGTTTTATTTCTCATACTCTTCCGAATACCGGGATTTTTTCCTGGAGTTCACCTCCCGCCCGGAATGTGTTCTGATACCATTTCGCCGGGATTTCAACCTCACGGAGATTCTGAACGAGATTTTTCATCTGGCCGCCATGATCCGGCATCCGGGGAGCACTGACAGACTGGATTTCTGCTGCATGCATCTTGTGCAGGAAATGGCTTTGAATCTCCGGGACCGGAAACGTCAGGAATCCCCGTATGCGTCCGAGATCTATCGGATTGCCTCGTATCTGGACCTCCACTTTGCCGAGCAGCCAGATGTGGAGGCGTTGGCGCGGGAGCACGGGATGTCCTACCGGAATTTTCTCCGTTACTGGAAAAAACAGTTCCTTGTTCCGCCCGGCGTCTACCTGCGAAGAAAACAGCTGGACGAAGCGTGTCGACTGCTGGAAGATACGGATTTGAAGATTTATGAAATTGCAGCGCGGGCTGGTTTTGTCGATCCCTATTACTTCATACGGGCCTTCCGCAAAGAAAAGCGCCTGACCCCCGGGGCATATCGGGCGATGCAGCGAAAGAAAATACAGTTCTCTGCACAATAAATGCGGTTTCCGTGCGTTGCGGATTCGGGAATTTCAACAGCAGGTGGTCCAATATAGTTTCTCTCACAAGGTCGTTTCACGTTGTGGCGAATGAGTTCCAGATAACGTCCGACAATTGCGCTCATCTTGCGAGAAAACACGGAGAAACATGAGACAGCCGGAATTTTGTTCCATGGCATACGGTAGAAGGAAACTGCCGGTTCCGCGGCGTGGAATTACAGCTGTACCTTGATGAGCGGTACGGTCAGGTGCAGAGGTGTGGTATCCCCCTCCCAGATGTCGGAGAAGCGTTTCAGCAGCAATTTGCCGATGGTTTCGAAATCCTGCTTCCAGGAAAAGTCGACTCCGTTGGAGGGATAACAGATCAGCTGATAGACGTCCGTGTGAAGATTCGCCCTTTTGACCGCTTGATGAAAGTCCGGTTTGAACAGCGGATTGGCGATGATGCAGTCATAGTCCGCTGCAACGATTTCGTCGATTCTGGGGAAGTACACTTCCGGCGGTTCCTGGTTGATCTCCAGCGAACCCTGCGGACACTCCGCTAGAAACGCGTCGCGAATTACCCGGTTGGCAAGCGGACAGGTGGAGAAAAGCAGAATCCGGCGGTTTCCGGCCAGGGCAAGATGCCGCGCTGTCGGCTCCCTGCTGTGCGGAAATCTACACCCCGGAGGGGACGCTGTGCCGGACTCTGGATTTGCCGGCCGGTTTCGCCCGTCTGCCGGTGCCGTGCGCGGGGATGGCGATTCTCAAAAGAAAAGCATGAGGAGGATGCCGTGGAGCGTTCAAAGCGGAGGGTTGGAGAACGGAGGGGAGGGGGCTGGAGCGCCTCCTTCTCCGGCGTGCTGTTTGCCGGAACGGTTCTAAGTGGCTGCACCTCTCCGGATGAAGAGCTGCTGCGCCAGTACCGGAGTTACTATCACCAACTGCCGGAAGAACATCCGGCCCGGTTTGCCGTCAACCAGACGGCGGAAAAACCGCCTTCGGTTTCGTATCGTCTCCGATTCGGTGTTTATGATGACCGGGATCCGGATTCCGTCCGGGAGCAGATCCGGGCCGAAATCGCCCGAATCGAAGAGGGCATTCGCTGGACCGGGGAACGAAGAGAGATCGAACTGACGATCGGCGGCCCGCCGGTCGTCTTTTCCGGAGAGTATCCGCTGGGAGGCACCGCTCATGAATCGGAGAACTCCATCTGGAGCATCCGCTGTGACAGGGAGACGATCACCGTAACCGGGGATTTCCCCGATGCGGAGTGCCGGCCGAATGACGAGCAGCTCTATCGGGGAGATGCGCTGGAGATGTTTTTCTGCACGAACTACGAGGCGAAACTTTACCGGGAGATCATCGTCAATCCCAACGGAACGATCTTCACCGCTCTCCACGTCAACGACCGTTTCGGGAGTTTTCAGTGTGTTGTTCCGAACGGAAAGGAGAAGTACGGCATCGCGGTG
This sequence comes from Victivallis sp., assembly GCF_048170485.1. Taxonomy (NCBI): domain Bacteria; kingdom Pseudomonadati; phylum Lentisphaerota; class Lentisphaeria; order Victivallales; family Victivallaceae; genus Victivallis; species Victivallis sp. The sequence continues at coordinate 2,372 of NZ_DBEXAY010000300.1, forward strand.
CAGACGGAAAAACGGGACAACGGCTTCCGCCTTGAAACATCGATTCCATGGCGGGCGCTCCCGGAATACACCCGCGGCAATCCGCCCCGGGCGGGGGAAGTACTTTACTTCATGCTGGTCAGGACAAACAGCGATCAGGCCGGGGAGCCGTCTCGTATGACGACTCCGGTTCCCCTGCTTTACAGTCCGCACAACCTCTTTGGCTATATCAAAGCGGTATTGAAGAGCGAAGGCGTGGGGAAAACTGTTTTGCCACGCCCGGCCGGCGGCGGGGAGAAAAAACGCTGAGTTCCGCCGGGCGGCCGGGGGGAGGAGCCGGCCACCTGCACAGGGCATGCCCCGCGCTCTCCGGTAAGGACGGAGGGCCGGGCGTGCTTTCTTTGCTTCAGCGGACGATGCCGAAATGAATGGCCGCGCACCAGATTCCGGCGAGGATGATCCAGAGCACCACCCCGTGGATGACCGGCCGGAGCCCCAGCTCGCGCAGTTTCGCCCGGTTCAGATTCGCTCCGATGAGAAAGAGCGTGAGAATCATCAGGCAGGTCGAAAACTCTTTCAGGAACCGTCCCGCCTCCGCCGTCGCCGGAACCCACGTCACCAGGGCAGAGGCAATCAGAAAGCCCGGGATGAACCACGGCACCCGGAACTGAATCTTCCGCTTCTCTCCCGGGGCGGTGTCCGCGACGAACATCGAGAGAAACAGGGTCACCGGAATGATCCAGAGCGCCCGCGCCAGCTTCACCGTCGTCCCCACCTCCAGCGCCTCCTGACCGTAGCTCATCGCCGCACCCACGACCGAGCTGGTGTCGTGGATTCCGAGCGCCGACCAGCAGCCGAACTGATACTGGCTCATCCCGAGAGCGTGGCCGACCGCCGGAAACACCAGCAGTGCCACCGCGTTGAGCGTGAACACCACCGCCGACGCAATGGCGATGTCGTGCGCCTTCGCCTTCAATACCGGTGTCGCCGCCGCAATGGCGCTGCCGCCGCAGATCGAGGTGCCGACGCTGATGAGGTAGAGGGTATGCTTCGGCAGGCCGAGTTTTTTGCCGAGCCACACGCCGAGTCCGAGGCCGAGTGCGATTCCGGCACAGGTGTAGACGATGCCCTGTGCGCCGGCCCGCAGAACCTGATTGAGGTTCATGCCGAATCCCATCCCGACGATCGCCGCGCCGAGCAGCGGCGAGGTCAGCCGGGTGGTGATTGCCTCAAAGGGGTTCCCCCACGCCACGGAGAAGATGACGCCGCAGATGACCGCGATGCCCGGCGCATGATTCCGGAGCGGCGGGCAGAAGAGCGGCAGTAGAAGGAACGCGGCGGCAAGCGCCAGAAACACTCCCTGCCGGAGCCGGTTCAGCTTCTCGGCGGGATCCTGCGGAACGATAATTTCAGCTTCCATAAAAAAACATCTCCTTGGTTTGGGGTGATGCCCTCTAATATAGAGGTTTCTTTGCAAAATAAAAATAATTGATGATTATAGTTTGATAAATAAAATTAATCGATTATAGTAAGACGGAGCAGACCAGAGATACGGAGGGGAGGCGTGGAACGTGATTGACCGGAAACTGGAAATCTTTCGAATGGCGGCGATGGTGGGGAACTTCACGGAAGCGGCTTCGGCGCTGGGAATGAGTCAGCCCAACGTGACCCATCAGCTCGCCCGTCTGGAGGAGGAGCTTGGGGTGCAGCTGTTTCTGCGGGACGGGCGGAACGTGCGGCTGACCGCGGCGGGGAGGGAGCTTTCCGCCCGGTGCGGGGAGCTTTTCGCGGAATCGGAGAAAATTCAGCGGGCGGTACAATGTGCGGCGGCGAAGCGGAACTACCATGCCATCGGCGGAACCATGACCGCGGGGGGCTATCTTCTGCCCGGACTGGTGGCCGCCTATATGAACTCCCATGCCGGGTACCGTCTCGGGCTGCAGATCGGCAATACGCGGGAGATCAGTGAGCAGCTGATCTCCCGCAAACTGGATCTTGCGCTGGTCGAGGGGCCGTTCGAGCCGAACTCCTTTCTGGCGGAGGAGTACTGCTGCGATGAACTCGTTCCTGTTTTCGCTCCGGGGGAATGTCCGCCGGAGTTTTCGCTGGTGGAGTATATCAGCGAAGGGAAGCGGCTGATTCTGCGGGAGGCCGGTTCCGGCACGCGGTACTATTTCGACCGGTTTCTCCGGGAGTGCGGCGGGGGGCGGCCGGGAGTGCTGGAGCTGCTCGAAGTGAACAGCTTCGACGCGTTGAAACTTCTGGTGCGGGCAAGGATGGGCATCACGGTGATTTCGCGTCTGGCGGTTCGCGACGAACTGGCTTCCGGCGTTCTCGAGTGCGGGCGGTTTGTCGAGGGGCGGATGATCCGGAAGCTGAATTTCCTCTACCTGCCGGGGGCCGATCTCGATTTCGTCGGGAATTTCATCCGCTTCTGCCGCCGGCAGCCGGTCCCCGGGGAGGACCCGGCGTAATGGATCCTTGGATTCCGCAAGCCGTTCGAACCGCCGCTTCTCTTTTGCAGGATCCACCATGACGCCGGGAACTCTCGAAGAAAGAACGTTTATTCTCCCCGGAGAGCTTCTGCATCGGCGTGAACCGTGATCTCCATATCCAGCCAGTTGACGCCGTCACGGAACGTCAGAAAATTGGCGCAGCGGATCGCGAAATCCGGATTGTTCGCCAGAGTTTCGGATGCGTCCGGCAGGGCGAATCCCGCCTGATAGACTCCCGGGAGCGTGTCCGGCGGCAGTGTGGCGGAGAGATTCAGCACCTGCTCGGTGCTGTTGCCGTACCAGCGCCGGATATCGGTTTGGAAACGAAACGAATGGCAGCAGGCACCGCATTTCAGCACCAGCAGGACCGGCCGGGCGTTGACCGGAGCGGAAAAGCCCCGGTTGACCAGACGGATCTCCGCCTCCAGTTTGCCGCCCGGGCGGACGCTCTCCGGAAGCCGGGCGGAGCGGAGCTCCAGACGGTACCCCAGATGATCCCGGATGAATTCAAAGTGACTGCGCGGAACGAACCTGCCCGCGGCATCGAAAAAGTACCCGTCTGAAACCGGAATCCGGTTGTCATGGAGGAACATGGGATCGACCGGAACCGATTTCCACCAGTCGATCGGATAAAAATCCTGCTCGAACAACGAATGGCCGTGCACCATGCTGAAGGTGTCGTAATGCCAGCGGTGAAAATTCAGCAGGGCTTCGTGCGGCAGAGCCACTCCCGCCAGGTCGCGCCATTGCAGTTCGCCATCCATCGGGAGATAGCGGCTCTCCCCGTCGAGATAGCGGAACTCCTCCTCGAGGGAGAGGTTGTCCATGCCGAACGTCCCTCCATGGTTGTTGTTCCCCATGAAGTAGTCGTTGAAGTGGCCGATTCTCGCCCGGGCGGTTCCGGAAAACGCTTCGGATTCCGAAAGCGGAGCGTTGCCGAACAGCGCCCGTTTCAGCCGGGGGTATCGGAGCATGGTGTTCCGCCCCTCCGGCAGGGCTTCCAGAACGGCGGCGAGAAGTTCCCGGCAGAAACCGGCATCCTCCTCCAGATGATGGAAACTGTGATGAAATTCGCCGAACCGCCCGACGAAGCCGCATTGCAGAACATAGATCACATCCTGATAGCGGCGAAGCAGCGGCCGCAGCTGGGCGATGTGGTTCAGTACGGTCTCCGCGGAAGGGCCGGCGGGCGTCGGATACAGCTCGTAGGCAAAGCGCAATAGCGCCTTGGCGCCGGATTCGCGCAGTTTCCGGAAGAAGCTCTCGATGTCATCCAGTTTCTGCTGAGAAAGCGGCCGCCCGTCGCAGTAGTTCATCAGAAAACAGTAACTCTGCATGACGGTCACGCCGTCGTAGGTGAAATAATCCAGCTCGTCCTGCCATTGCGCGTGGGAGAATTCGACCGCGTCCAGACGGTTTCCACGCATCAGGCGCGGGCAGCCGGTCAGCTCCTCGTTCTGACACGACGGTTTGAGAGCGCGCCCGTCGAGCTTGTTCTGCTTGCTGTGGCAGGAGCAGGTGCCGGCGGTCTCGCCGGGAATGGTGCTGAAATAGATCTCCGTGCGGAATCCCCGTTCCGGATTCCTCAGACCTGTTCTGCCGTGCGGATCATCCGGACGGATGCCGCGGAACTCTTTCGCCCTCATCCTCACTCTCCTTTCAGACACATTTCCACGATCTCGTCGACATTCCCTGTCGCGAGGCCGATGGAGGTATCCGACGCTCCGTAGTAGATGCGTAATTCGCGGCTTGCCGGGTCGACGACACAGCCGGTGGTGAACACCACGTTCGGAATCACGCCGTTGAGTTCGTATTCCGTCTCCGGGGCGAGCAGATAACTTTTCATCACGCCCAGAACCTTTTCCGGCTGTTCCAGATCGAGCAGGCACGCTCCGATGCAGTAGCGGAACCCGGAGAACGTGTCGAGCACGCCGTGGTAGATTTCCAGCCATCCTTTGTCCGTTCTGACCGGCGGAGTCGGTCCGATTTTGGTCGAGGCCCACCGGGTGCAGCCGCGTCGGAGAACCACCCGGTTTTCTCCCCAGTGGATCAGGTCCGGCGATCGGGAAAGCCAGATGTTCGCGAAGGCTTTCGCCATGGGGGCGCCGTGGGAGTAGGGGCGGTCGAGCCGGACATATTTACCGCCGATTTTTTCCGGGAAGAGACACGGAACGCGGTTGGAGGGCAGGGAGATGATGTCGATCGGCTCGAATGTCCGGAAATCCTCCGTCCGGTACAGCAGCGCCGCCGGGCCGAGGTCCGCGCCGTTGCCGGGGCGGATGATGTAATAGCAGTTCTCCTCGGCGAAGAAGGTGACGCGGCAGTCGATCGGCCAGCCGTCATAGCCCTGGAATGCGGAATTCTCAAAGGTGAAGCAGGGCTCCTGTTGAATTTCGAAATGGAGGCCGTCCGCACTTTCCGCAATATGACAGCAGGGGCGGCTCGCCCCCATCGGCAGAACGGAGAGAATCAGAATCGTCCGTCCATCCGGCGTCATCACCTGGCCGGGATTGAAGATCTGTTCCACGCGGTAGTAGGGGAAATCGGCGGGATCGAACAAGGGATTTCCTTCGTAACGGGTCAAGATGGATTTTGATTTCATCGACATACTTCCTTTGCTATTTTTCTGCAGGTTTCCGGACCAGCGTCAGCCCTTTGATTTCGATGGTTGCCTGCGTGGTCTTCAAGGTGAGGATCAGACGGCCGCGGCCGAGAAAACGGTTCACATCGTCCGGCGTCCGGAAGGGGATCCGGTAAAGCTGGTACTCGTCGTTCTCCAGCTTGAACTCCCGGGTGAGATACCAGTGTTTGCGCCCGGAGGCCCAGCCGTCCACTCGAACATGCATCTGCAACCCGGCCGGACCCTTGCACCAGAAGGAGAGTTCATAGTTTCGGTCCGGCTGCAGCGGAATGTCACGGGAGGTCAATGGCATCCCGTCGGCGGCGAGCAGCGTGTAACGGACGGCCCGTCCTCCCAGGATGGAATCCCTGTCGGCAACGGATTCCACCTTCGCGCCGTTCTCCCGGCGAAGGTAATAAAATTGAGAGGCGAGAGACTGGGTATCGATGCGTTGCAGCTCCGCGTCGGACATCACCTGAAACTTGAGTCCGGAGAGTTTCAGGCTGTCGCGCGAGAAGAGTTTGAATGAAAGTTTCGCCGCGGCGGGCGCATAAAAGTAGACCCGATACTGTTCCGAGCCCGGAGCGACGGCGTACCGGTTGAAGAGATTGCAGGCGTTGTCCTGGAATCCTCTCAGATCGAACATCAGCTCGGCTTGTTTCTCCGATGTGACATGGAATTCCAGCAGATAGTGCTTCCCCGCCTCCACGGGTGCCTCCCATTTCAGCGCGGCATAGTTGGTTTTGCTGTTGTCAAACGAATACACGCCGTCGGAGAGCTTTACGTTGTAGCTGGGCACGATACCGGGAATATCGGCGAAAAGCGCGGCTCCGGAAAACAGTAGAACGGCAGAGAATGCGAGGTTGGCTGGATTCATGATTCTGGTCTCCTTTCATTGTCCGATCAGTTCAAAACGGGTTCGATATTCGTTCGGGCGGTGTTTCCCCGAGAGGGAACTCTCCCCGATGAATGCGGTGGAGGTTGCGTCGTCGGTTTTGCATTCGAAGCCGAGGTACGTGCCGTTCACCTTCCGGCGGATGTTCACGGTGAAGGCGTATCCGCCCGGAAGAATTTCCATCTTGACATCGCACTCTTCCGGGCGGATGTTGTGCATGACGTGGAGGGTTTCGCGGTCGCGGGGCGTGAGAAAGAGGCGGAACACCTGCGGCGTATAGCGCGCCGTGTGCCGGAGCGGAAGGTGCAGGGGATCGAGGTCGAAAAACAGTTCCACACAGTCGGTCCGCCAGAGGTCGCGTTTGCCGCGCGTTCCCGCCGGGGTGGCGTCTCTAACCTCCACCCGGACTTGGATGGAATCTTTCAGAATCTCCACTTTGCCGCAGGTATTGCCGTAACGGAACGGTTCACCGCTGCGGAATTTCCGGTTCTCTTCCAGCTGGAAGGGCAGGACGAAGTTCCGCCGGTTGGCGTAGAGCCGCAGGGCGGGAGGATCCTGTTCCGCCGGCGCTTTCACGATCGGGAACTCCATCCGGAGCGACCCGCGGGGCGGAATCCGGTAGGGAAGCGCTCCGGTTGACCGCATGCCGCCGCCGCGCACCGCGGCGAGGCCGTGTTCTTCGGAACCGCCTTCGTTGTAGAGGGTGACGAAGACCCGGTCATCGGTCCGGCGGCCGACCTCGCAGACGGAAACCGGCTGGAGTGAACGGACCGGCGTCGTCTTCAGATGGTTCAGAAATTCCGCTTCGCTGAGCCGCCCGCGGCGGAGATAGTACTGCGCCCCGGTGACCGGAAGCTCGCCGGATTCGACGGGATTGCCGAAGAGATCCATCACCTCCAGACCGCGGAAATTCATCCGGATGTTTCGACGGTCGAGGTAGTTCCATACGGCGGCGATGAGTTCGCCCTCCCTGTCGCGGTAGACGTAGAGGATCACGCCGGAATCGCGCTTGAATTTTGCAACCGGCTTCGCCCGTTCGAAGAGCCGGGCAAGCGCGTTGAACATGACGTAGTTCTCCGACGGAATCAGCTTGCAGGCCCGGCTGGCGCTGTTCATCATATGGGGAATGTGCAGATTTTTCCAGAGCTGGTAGTTGACGGCGTAGACGCTCTGTTTCACCCCTTCGCCGAGGTCGAGCAGGAAGCGCGCGGCGCCCTGGTGCGGCTGGAATTCGCTGATCTTGACATCGTTGCCGTTGGGTTCGCGGACGTTGGAGTGAAGATAGAAGAGTTCGGTGTTCCAGAGCGGAATGTCCCGCCGGCCGAATTTGGCGAACTCCTCGCGCATCTCCTCGATGGCCCGGTCCGCCGGCTGAATGGAGTGCAGACCGATCGAGGCGTAGGGGTGGAAACTTACTACGTCGCAGAAGTTGAGCCCGCCGAGCTCATTGCAGGCGCGGATCCACGGCCCGTGGTCGGACTGGAAGTCGGTCGAGAGACAGTAACCGACCACCAGCGCCGCAGGATCAGCCTTTTTGATCGCCTGATACGCCGTTTTCAGAATCGGAATGTAGTAATCCGGATGGAGTGAAAAACACGGTTCGTTGATGATCTCATACGCCGGAATTCGCCCCTTGTAACGCTCGACGGTGGTGCGGGTGAAGCGTTTCCAGCGGTCGAGCGGATAGAGCCAGGAGCGCTGTTCGCCCTGACGCTGAAGGGAGGTGCACTTTTCCACCCGCTTCGAAAGCCGGTAGAGCCACTCCGGCAGACGGGGAATCATCCAGTCGAGATAGGGATTCATATCGTCGTTCCGGCCCCAGATCGGAACCATCTGCATCTGATATTTTTCATAGGTCCTCAGTGCTCGGTCGAATTCGGTGAAGTCGAACTTGCCGTCCTCGGGCTCCATGTACGCCCATGCCGCGACCTTGTGATCGCGCAGAAACCGGGCGCCGGCGCGGGCGAGAAGCGCGTATTCCGCCTCGTAGTCTCCGGTGAGGCGATAGCCGCCGGGCTGTTCGTAAGGAGGAAACTTGAAAACGGAATTGTAACAGAAAGCGAGTACGAAATCCTTCCGCAGGTCGATCTTCTCCCGGCCCGGCACATAGCGGCCGATGACGGCGTAGAAGCCGGGGAAGGTCGAGACATTTTTCCCCGAGACGACGAGCCGCACGGCGCCGAATCGGTCGTTCGGTTCGCAGAACGGGAACTCCCGGCGTTCCTGCGGGTTCAGCGTGACAGGAAACTCCTTCCGGAACAGCACCTTCTTTGTGTATTCATCGCACCCGGTCACCGTCAGAAGATCCGAAACCTGTTTCCCGCTCCGGTTGAACACCTTGAGCGTGATTTTCGTCTCGGGGACCAGCTCTTTTTCGTACAGATTGCTTTCGGCGTCGGCAATTGCTTCCAGCGCGGTGTCCGGCGTGGCGGAGCCGGGCTCCTCCAGCCGGAGATCGTCCAGCTGGAGTTCCGTTGCGTTCTGTGCCGCCGGGACTTGCAGTCGCAGATGGTACCAGCCGCCGCGGTTCTCCGGGATGACGGTGGAATACTCCTTCCATTCCGGTGTGATGGAAAAGTAGTGGTTGTGACTGATCCAGCCGGTTGTCGTATCCACCTGAAGCAGCGAAGCGGAAAGTTTGAGCGGCTGGTCGGCCTTTGCCCGGAAGGTGAGGCGGTACCGTCTTTTCGAATCGAGCCGGAACTCCCGGAAAATCAGGGTCTTCTCTTCGCGATGCGGATTGGAGAGCACCAGGTGCCTGCCATGCTCATCGGGGGCGAGTTTGAGCGGGACCATTTTCAACTCCGGATTGGTGTCGGGCCGGAGTTTGCCGTTGAGGACGATTCCCGCATCGTCCAGTTCGAAGGAGCCGTTGAACAGCAGGTTTTCCGCCTGCGCGGCACCGATGGCTCCCGCAACGGCAAGGAGGGAAAGGCAATGTCGCAATGTCATGGGTCAGATCTCCGGAGGAGGTGGAAAATTATTTGAAATCGGCCTGCCAGCCGCCTTTCGCGGTGATATAACTCGGATCCTTGACCGAGCCGGCCCGGCGGGTGATGACGCTGCCGTTCGCCAGCAGGAACGGTGCGTTGCCCCGGTGGACGAAAACCTGATCGACCGCTTTCACAAAGGGGGTGGTCAGGCAGGTATGGGTGGTCCGGTTGAGGCAGTAGACATCGTTGCTGGAGGCGACCTCCGGGTTGCCGTTGTCCAGGATGGCGCCCGGGCCGCATTTGCGGTTGGTCAAAAGATAGAAGTTGGACTTCATCCGGATCAGCTTGCAGCTGTCGGTGTAGTTGTGTGTCGACCCCTGATGGGCGGCGGCGCACCAGTGGGAGTCCTGTGTACCGTAGGTGCAGATTGGATTGTACGAGCCGAAGAATTTTCTGCCTTCCGCCGGAGGAACCGGTTCAAAGGAGGGGCAGAACCACACCCCTTTCTGGGAATCGTCCGACAGGCCGGTTCCCATGTAGGTCGCCACTCTGCCGCGAATGAGACGCGCCTGCGAGGAGGGGCCGTCCGGCGGGGGCAGGTAATCGCGGAAGTCTCCGGAGTAGGAGACGATCGCAGTCCCGATCTGTTTGATGTTGCTGACGCAGAGCGTTTCCCGGCCCCGCTCCCGCGCCTGGTTCAAGGCCGGCAGCAGCATCGCGGCCAGAATGGCGATGATCGCAATCGTAATCAAGAGTTCGATCAGCGTAAAAATTCTCCGGATTCCCCGACTTCGATGCGGAATGATGCTCATGCCTCTTTCTCTCCTCTCTGGTGTTGCACAGCGTTTTTTTCATATTGCCGCAGTAAAAAGGTCAGATACGACGAAGCGAATACCAGTTCCTTCTCCAGCGAGAGACGGCGCATTTCCGGAACATCCCGGGCGGCGGCGCACCTCCGCCCGGTCAGCTCCATCATCAGCGGCCCCCGGTAACCGGTCTCCAGAAGCGCCGGAATCACTCCGTGCCAGTCGATGTATCCCAGCCCCGCCCCCTGATGGTCGTCGCGCAGCCCGAAGTTGTCGTGCAGATGGGTGGTGAAGAGCCGTTTGCCAATCCGGCGGATCAGGGCGGGCAGCGTCTGCGGTTCCCCTGTTTCGAGCAGGCGGCGCACCCCTTCCGGACGGGCGTTGGTCTGGCCGAGCAGACAGTGGCCGGTATCCACATTGATTCCGACATCCGGCAGATCCAGACGCTCGACCACCTGGATCACCAGGTCGGCATCCGGAAGCGTCGCATTGTCCGGCCCCGGGTAGTAGCAGGTCTCCACCGCCAGCCGCACGCCGTTGCGCCGGGTGAGTTCCGCGACGCGTCCGATCACCTCCACATCCCGGGCGAGTTCCACATAGGGGCGAAGGTTCGGCAGGTGACAGACCATGACCGGACAGCCGAGCGCGGCGCACACCTCCGCCTCGTGCTTCTGAATCTCCAGATAGGAGTCCAGCGTGTCGCCCACGTTGAAGTGTTCGGAGTGGATGCTCCAGGTGTCGAAGCCGTACTCTCTGGCGCGCTGCCCGATCGCTTCCGCTTCGCGCGGCGTGATCCGGGTCACGTGGGAGAACTCCAGTGCGCCGATCCAGTCCGAGTAGGCGGTGTAGTCCGCCAGCAGTCGCTCGTATGCGGCGAAGGTGTACGGCTCTTCGTCGCCGGCGGAGTTGGTGAGAATGGTGTTGCATCCGATTCGACTTTTCATCATTTTCTCCAGATAGAGTTTTGGCTGTCTTCCCTTTCCCGATAGTATAGTATAAATCCCGGAACGGAACAACAGTTTCGACGGGAAAATCGAAAAAACCTTTCGTAAAGTATATTTTTTTATACTTTTCTTCGGAAGGCGGGCAACGAATGGCATCATTCCGATTGACAGCGGGAGTCGGGGGCGTTATATTTCCGAAAACGGGAAATGGCGCATGAAAAATCCGCAATCCTTCGTCCCCCGTCACCGGGCGATCTACGAAATCCTGCGCGGGAGAATCCGTTCCCGCTACTGGAAGTACGGCGAGGCGCTGCCGACGCGGGAGGCGTTGTGCCGGGAGTTCGCGGTCTCCGCCATCACGATCCGGACTGCGTTGCGCAATCTGCAACAGGAGGGCTACATCCGGTCGGTGCGGGGGCGCGGAAGTTTCGCCTGCTGGAAAAAGGAGCAGGAATACTATCTTTCCGCCATTTCTTCCTCAGGCCGGAAACTGGAGATCACCCATCTGCTTTTCGCGCCGAAGCCGACCGATTCCTACCTCATGAACATGCTTGCGGATGCTTTTATGGAGAAGAATCCGCAAATTTCGGTGAAATTCACCGAACTCCGGCCGCGCGGAATGGAGGACCCGTGGCTGCAGCTGATCGCCTCCGGCGAATTGCCGCAGTGCGGGGAGTTTTTCTGGCATGCGGCCTACGCGGAGCAGGACGCGCTCTACCCGCTGGAGGAACTGCCCGATTTTGAAGAGCTCAAACAGGAGCTGCACCCCGGCGCGGTCTATCCGACGCGGAACGGCTCCGGAGAGTCGCACATCCACGCGCTCTATCTCTTTTTCGGCGTGCCGCTCTTCATGATTTTCAATGTGGATCATCTGGAACACGCGGGGGGGCGTGTGCCGTACAAACCGCTCTCGTGGCCGCAGATTTTCCGCATCAGCCGGGCGATGGCGGAGCGGAAGCGTTCCGGCGCCGCTTTTGCGGCCGCAATTGCCGCTCCCTATTCCTATCACGGCGTGAAACCCTTCATCGAACTTCTGGGGCAGGATCTGTTTCAACGCGGCGTGCCGCTGACGGATCTCAACTCGTTTGCCGGACTCTTCCAGACCGGAGGCGCACTGGCGGGGCTGGAACTGCTCGAAAAGATTCTGCCGCGCGGACGAACGCTCCTGCGCAAGTGCGATGAACATTTCGCACTCGGCGAGGTGGGATTTCTGCCGTTCGCCTCCAGCTGGTGTCTGAATCTGCTGGAGATGATGAATCAGGAGCAGCGCTATTTCATCTCGCCGATTCCGCCGGTGGGGGAACACCGGAAATACCGTTCGTTTCACTCCGGATTCAGCGTCGGAATCTTCCGCAACGGCATCGCTTCGAGCGAGCAGCTGCAGGTGACCTGGGAGTGGATTCGATTCCTCTTTCATCGCCGTTCCCAGTATCTGCTTTCGCAGGATTTCCGACTTCCGGTCCGCCGCGGTGTCGAATCCTATCTGCAGAGGGAGAATCCGCTGCTATACGCCATGGCGCACAACATGCTGCGGAACTCCGTTCCACAGCCGGACTTCTCCGGCATGCGCCGGGCTTTCGCCTGTGCGGGGCGGAAAATCACATCGTTCCTGCACGGAGAGTTCTCTCCGGAGGAGTGCCTGAAGGCCATCCGCGAAGATCTGAATCATCTGCCGCGATGAGATGATGAACGGGGCGATTTTGCCAGTTTTCCCCGGTTCCGGCGGAAAATGGATTTGACCACCATCGTCCGGAGGTGTATGTTTTACCGGCGACGTGGAACGGTTCCCCGTCGCATGTCGGGAAAGATCATGGAGACGAAACTTCTGCTGCACGTCTGCTGCGCCCCCTGCACAGCCGGATGCGTCGAACGGCTGCTCGAAGCGGGGCGGCAGGTCACGCTTTACTACTCGAATTCGAACATCGCCACCGCCGACGAGTTCGAACGGCGCCTGGAATCGGTGCGTGCGCTGGCCGGAATCTTCGACCTGCCGCTGGAGATCGACCGCTACGATCACCCGTCGTGGCTGGGGTGTGCCGGCTGTCTCGCCGCCGAGCCGGAACGCGGTGCCCGCTGTCCAGTCTGTTTCAACTTCTCGCTCGAGCGGACCGCCCGCCGCGCGGCGGCGCTCGGCGCGAATTTCGCCACCACGCTCACGGTCAGTCCGCACAAATCGAGCCGGGTGATCTTCGAGGTCGGCTCCCGCTGGAACCACTTCGAACCGCACGACTTCAAGAAGAAGAACGGTTTCCTCCGGAGCCGGGAACTCGCCCGCAAATACGGCTTCTACCTGCAGAATTTCTGCGGGTGCGAATTCTCCCGGCGGGAGGATTGATACCGTCGTTACCGCACGATCTTGCGCGGATGCTTCCGCGTGTAGAGGGTGAAGAGCGCGAGGTAAACCATCAGCAGAACCGCGATGGCGATCATGAGGATCCTGCTCTGCGCCTGCAGGCCGAAAATGCTGCACAGCGTGCTGGTGAGCAGTGCGACGGCGACCACCGCGAAGCTCTTGTGGATGTGCTGGGCATACCCGTTGTCGTAGACAATCCGGTGGAGCCGGGCGCCGAGCGGAAATCCGACGATGCCGCCGACAGCGATCAGCATGGCGGCGCCGAACATCTGCCAGTTGAATCCGCCTGCGCTCAAGAGATAGGTGACGCCGCCGGTGACGGTGGTCACCAGCACCAGCAGCCGGACGATCCGGCTGGTGTAGTACTCCGGCACCTGGAAGCCGGAGGTCAGCAGCGGCCGGATCAGCAGGCCGCCCCCCACGCCGAGCAGGGAACTGATCAGCCCGGTAACGAGACCGGTGGCGAAGGCGATCCGGCTCCGGAGCGGGGTGACAGGCGGCATCGTGTCGTTGTAACAGCGGGTCCGGCTGCACAGCGTCTGCACCGCGATGAAGGTGATGAGCCCGATCAACATCCATTGCAGCGGAGCGGGGCCGCAAAGGTCGAAGAGGCGGCGGTTGATCGATTTGCCGCAGAGCGAGGTCAGCAGGGCGCCGACGCCGACCGGAATGGCGAGGGAGCGCCCCGGTTCTCCCGGTTTCCAGCCGATCTCCGGCGCCTGCCGCATCACGGTGAGCAGAGTGGAGGGGACCATCTGGAGCAGGCCGATGCCGACCGCGTCAAGCGGTTCGAAGCCGAGAATCAGCAGCACCGGCACGACGATCCAGCCGCACCCGACGCCCCAGTAGCCGCCGGAGAGCATGCCGACGAAGCCGAGCAGAGGGCCGACACCGAAAAGAAGAGTGTTCATTGCCGCTCCGCGAGAATTTTCTCCAGGAACCGTTCCAGCAGGAAGTTGCAGCTGGCGAAAGCCCCGGAGTGATCGTGGCCGGGCAGGGCGTAGTGTTCGACATGGCGGTGCCCGAGCGCCCGCAGTGTTGCGGCGAAGAAGGCGTTCTCTTCCGGACGCCCGGCGATATCCAGCCCCGGCGCTCCGGTCACCAGCACGATCGGCGGCAGATCGGCGGAGGCGTGCGCAAGCGGGGCGTAATCGTCGATCACCGGCGTGAATTGATTGCCCGGGTATCCGAGATCAATTTTAAGCTGGTAATGGGTGGTCATCTGCCCGCTCACCAGCATCAATCCCGCAAGTTCCCGGCGAGGATCGAGGCCGTACGGGGCGAGAAAGCGCGGGTTCATCCCGACGATGGCCGCCAGATACGCTCCGGCTGAAATGCCGCCGATGAAGAGCCGTCTGCGGTCGCCTCCCCAGGAATCGATTCCGGAGATGATGCGGGCGAGAGCGGCGGCGGCATCTTCAATCGCTCCCGTCGCCGGTGTCGCCGGCGAGAGCCGGTAACGGACTTCGACGACGATATTTTTCCCGTTGTAAAGCGCGGGCAGACAGTCCTGAGCTCCGTCGCCGGTGAGGCCGCCGCCGTGGAACCAGACAGTGACCGGGGCAGGGGAGGGGCACTCCCGGGGAATCGTGAGATAGCAGGTCTGGAAGTCGTTGCCCGGCTCTCCGTAATGAAGGATTTCCGTTTCTCGGTAACAGGCGGAATTGGGAACAACTGCGGGGGGAATGATCATTTTTCTCTCCTTGAGAAACCGCCCCCGTTCCCTCCGAACGGAACGGGGGGACTGGGTTATTTTGCCACGTTTTCTTTTTTCAGATAGTTCACCAGCAGCGGCATTGCCGGTTCCGTCATATTGTGGCCGTATCCCTGCAGTTCATAGAGGGTGACCGGGTGTTTGTTCAGTTTGAGCATCCGCATCAGGTAGGCGTTCTCCTCGTAACGGCCGACCATCTCCAGCTCACGGTCGCCGGTGATCAGCAGGATCGGCGGCAGATTGGGCGTCCGCACGAAATAGAGCGGCGCAAGTTCGTCGACCACCGGTTGGAGGATGGAAATGTTCCGCTCCCGACGGGCGGTGAAATGGGTGATGGTGTGGCCGCTGAGCGGCATGAGTCCGGCGAGGTCGGCGGGAGAAAGCCCATAGGGGGCGAGGTATTTCGGCGCCATGCCGACCATCAATGTGAGGTACCCGCCCGCGGAGTGGCCGGTAAGATAGATTTTTTTCGGATCGCCGCCGAAGGAGGCGATGTTGCGGTACACCCAGGCGACCGCCGCCGCGGCGTCTTCGATGCAGTCGGTTACCTTGACGCCGGCGTTGGGGGCGTCCTTTGCTGTTTTTCCGCCGGGGGCGAGGCGGTAGTTGACGGCGGCGATGGCGAAGCCGTGGTTCTTCAGCTGAGACGGAATGTGCTTGCTTCCGGCGGTGAGGCCGCCGCCGTGGAACCAGATCACCGTGGCGAATCCTCTGCTGTCGGCCGGGTAATAGAGGTCGAGCGTGCAGCGGTCACGGCGGTAGGAATCCGCCTTGGCATTCGCCGCGAGATAGGGAATGTCACGCTTGAGTTCGTAAACGGTCTTTTCTGCGGCTGCCGTTCCGGCAAACGGAAGGGCGAGCAGTGCGGCAAGCGCCGCGGCGAAAAACAAGATTCGGTGAAACATATGCGGACCTTTCCTGGTTCAGCCGTCGATCACTGCGCCGATGGCTTTTGTATACTGTATACAATAAAATATAAAAGTCAAATGATGTTAGAGTTATATTTCGAAAAAAATGCCGCATCCCCGGGGGATGCGGCCAGGAGAAACGCATGAAACAGATTATCTGCCGCGCGGCGTCATGGCGCAGAGCATCTGGGTGATTCCCCAGGCGTCCTGGAGAGACATGACCTTCTTCTCGTGACCGGGCCCCCAGCTGTCGGTGTAGATCACGTCGCCGGTACGGGTGTTGTAGCCGTTGATGATCCGCATGTGGGGCTGGATCTGGTTCGTCTTGTTGTCCGCCTGATGGGGAAGGGTGATGGTGACCCAGCAGAGCGGAACCCCGGCATCGATGTTATCTCGAATCTCTTCGGAGAATTCGCGGTAGGCGCTCTTGTCCTCGCACCGCATTTCGGTGTAGATTTTGGGATCCATGGCGCTGAGCAGGGCGTCGACGTTCAGATATTTCGTCCGCCCCCGGACCGTCACGAAATTTTTGAGTTTCAATTCGCGGGCGTCGCTCTTGCGGGCACGGGAGTTGTAATCTTTCGTCAGGCGCGTGAAGGTGTTCCAGCGCAGCTCCTTGGTCGCCATTTCGCAGGTGATGAGCGGTTTGACCCGGACGCCGAGCCGGCTTTTGGCGTCGTCGAGCGCTTCGAGCGCCGCCTGCATGCTGGTGCCCCGCTTCGCGTCGCTCTTGGCGATCTGGGCGATGACATGCTGATCGACGGTGCTGCCGTAGTACCGGAGCATTCGTTCGGCGGTGGCGGCGACGCAGTACCCTTTCTGCCCCTGATCGACCATCGGCACGAAGAGATAGCGCGAACCGTCGGGATCGTTGATGATTTTACTGGTGAGCTCCTCGGTGGTGGTGGTGCTTTTCAAGCTGTCGCGGAGGTTGCGGGGGGCGGTGCCGGGGCGGTAGGCGTCCAGCGCGATGTATTCGGCGGTCCGGTTGTCGGTGGTGCTCCAGCGGAGGATGAGATCGAATTTGTTGTTTTTCCAGATGCGGGAGTAGACTTTTGCTCCGGCGAGGAAGGCGCTCTGCTGGGAAGGAACCGGAACATTGGTAAGTTTGCTGAACTTCTGGATCAGGGAACGCAGTTTCTGCCGGAAGTCGGAGATTTCAATCTTCCCGGCATCGCCGCGGTTGTAGATGGAGATGGTGTACTTGCTGATTTTTCCGTTCGGCGCGATTTCGACGGTGAGCTCCTGAACCGGTTCGCCGAAGAGGGTCAGCGGGCTGTTTTTGACAGGGATGCCGCGAAGACGCTTTTTGCTGGAGTCGAGAAACTGGAGGTTCTGCGGGAACTCCTTGAGCAGGGCGTCGCCGGTGAGCTGCCAGGCGTCTCTGCCCTTTTCGAGCAGTTGATCCAGTTCTGCGGCGGCGGAGGCGGTGAAGGCGAACACGGTCAGAATGGCAAATGCGAGCATGCGGTAGATCATCTGGCTGACTTCTCCCTGTTTGGTTGGCCTGAAAAAGAATATAATATTGCATCGGATTTTTTCAACCGAATTTTCCGGAAACTTTTGACGCAGGGAGAAAAACGGGCTATATTATCCGAGACTTGTATCGATCGATCCCGTCAGGAAAGGAGCCGGAAATGAGAAGTCGCCTGTTCGGCTGGGCCGGATTAGCCGTCGTGTGTCTGGGAATGCTTGCCGGTTGCGAAACCGGTCCGGAAGCGGTTGTGCTGCCTCCGCCCGCGGTGACGCTTACCGCCGCCGATGTCAATCGAACCACTCCGCTGCGCCTCGGGCAGTACGCGAAGATCACCCTCAAAGAGAATCCCTCCACCGGATATACCTGGATGTTCCGGGTGACCGACAACGGCGAGAAGGGAAACCGGAAAGACGGTGCAATACGTCTTGCCGGAGAACGGTTTCTGCCGCCGGCGGAACAGCAGCCGGGAACTCCCGGCGTCCGGGAGCTCATGGTGCACGCCGCACAGCCCGGCCATGCGGCGCTGATCGGCGAATGCCGCCGCAGCTGGGAGCGCCGGGCGGAGCCGGTGATGACAATTCGATATGATTTTACGGTGAAGCCTTGAGGAGCGGCCGGATGAGTTCCGGCTAAAGAGAATACGCTGTGACAGATTCCGGCGGAAAAGGAGGAGATCATGAAGTTCCTGAAGCAATTTTCGGCGGTGCTCCTGCTGGGGCTTTCTTTGTGTGTGGCCGCAGACAGGGGGCCGGTTGCTCCGTTCCAGGCAAATGAAAAAATCGCCTTCTTCGGAGACAGCATTACTCACGGCGGGATTTATCTTTATGAACTTCAGCTCTTTGAAGCGCTCCGCCATCCCTATGCTCCGGTTCGGATTCTGAATTCCGGCATCTCCGGCGGCTCTGCCTGGAGCGGGCTGCAGCGGATTGATTTCGATCTGCTCGAGCGCAATCCGGACCGGGTGTTCGTCATGTTCGGCATGAACGACGTTGGCCGCGGCAACTACCTCCCGGGCACGCCGGACGAGAAGACGCTTGCCGCCCGTTCCCGTTCGCTTGACTCCTACCGCCGCAATTTGGCCGCCGTGGTGGACCGGCTGACGCAGGCGGGGAAGAAGGTCGTGCTGATTACGCCGTCGCCGTATGACCAGTATGGAACGTTCAAGAGCAGCAGTTTCACCCCCTGCAATGAACCGGGCCTCTTCGATTGCGCGAAGATTGTCCGCGAGATCGCGGCGGAAAGAAAATTGCCGGTGGTCGAGTTCCACCCGGTGATGACGGAACTGCTGAAAAAATATCCGGAGATGCAGCTCTGCGGCCGTGACCGCATTCATCCCGGCCGTCGCGGGCATCTGCTGATGGCGTCGCTGTTGCTGGAGGCGCTTGGCGAGACGCCGGAGGTCGGTTCCATTCTGATCGACGCGAAGGCGAAGAAGGCGGCAGGGGCGAAGGTGGAGAATCTCGCTTTCGGTGAGGAGGGCGGTTCGTTTTGCTACTTCCCGAGAGCACTGCCCTGGCCGGTGGACGGCGACTATCTGGCGGTGGACAAAATCCGCCCGCTGACCTCCCGGTTGAATCAGGAGATGCTCCGGGTGACCGGGCTGACGCCGGGCCGTTACACGCTTTCCGCGGATGGCCGGGAACTCGGCTCTTTCCGCGGGGAGGAGCTGGAGAAGGGAGTCAATCTCGCCCTGCTCGACACCCCCTCTGCACGGCGGGCGAAACGCGCGGCGCAGATTGCCGGCCAGTACCGTGCCGTGGATCAGAAACTGCGCAACATCGTCCATGGAAACATCCTTGTACAGCGGCAGAAGGGATCGATTGAAAACCCGGAAGAGGCAGTGGCGACGCTGGAGAAATGGCTGGAGGCGTCGAAGTCGAATCCCGCCTGGAAGTATTACTGCAGCGTCGTCCGGAGTTACAAGGAGAACCGGCCGAAGGAAGAGGCGCTGAAGGCGGAAGCGGCGAAGCTCTACCGCGAACTCTACCGGGCCGCCCGGCCGGAACCCTATGTCATCAAAATCTCCCGGTGAACCTCCGGCGGGACGTTGCGCGATATTCAGCGGTTTTCCAGCAGGACCACACAGGTGGCGGAGATTCCCTCTTCGCGTCCTTCGAAGCCAAGCGCTTCGGTGGTGGTCGCCTTGACGGAGATCCGGTCGAGCGGGAGATCCAGCACAGAAGCAAGATTGCTGCGCATTTCTAGCCGGTGGGGCATCAGTTTCGGTTTCTGGGCGACGATGGTGAGGTCGCAGTTGACCAGTTGCCAGTTTTGAACCTCCGGCAGTTGCATGAGCCGGGCCAGCAGTTTGAGGCTGTCGGCGTTCCGGTAGGCGGGATCGGTGTCGGGGAAGAACTGGCCGATGTCGCCGAGGGCGAGAGCTCCGGCGATCGCGTCCATCAGCGCGTGAACGGCGACGTCGGCGTCGCTGTGTCCGAGAAGTCCGGTCGGGTGCGGAATGTGCACGCCGCAGAGGATCAGTTCCCGGCCCGGAACCAGCCGGTGAACATCGTATCCGTGTCCGATTCGAATCATTTGTGAGCCTTTCTCCATGGAGTGGATGCCAGACGGATCATGGCATCGGCGTAGAAGAACAACGTATAAAACGGCGCGGCCTCGAAGAACGCCCGGTCGAAGCGGAAAAAGAAGAGAATGCCCGTCGTCGCGAGCAGTCCGGCTTCAGCGAAACTCAGCCCGCGGGAGAGGGGCGTGCCGCTCCCCTCGAAGGCGCGCCGGAACCCGGAGACGGCGGAGTTGAGCGCCCATACTCCCGCCCCCCAGCTGGCCAGGTAGTCGCCGCGCACCTGAAAGGCGATGGTGACGGCCGCGATGATGACCGCGCCGGCTCCAAGCCAGTACCAGCGGGTGCGGCGCGGATTCTCCCATCCGGCGGCGAAAAGAGCCGCACCCGCAAGGAGAAAGATCAGCCAGAGTGCCCAGGGGAGTATCCGGGAGGCGGTGACGGGGCGCACCAGCAGGAGCGTTCCGACCGCGAGGGCGGCGGCAATTTGAATCCCCGCAACGGCGGGTGTGCTGCCGGTGAGCAGGCCGACGGCGGTTTTCAGAATTTTTTTCACGTGGAATTCGAGTTTCGTCCGCAATCCGGATTGTTTTTGTTTTAAAGATATAGTATATTTTCAAATTATCAAGTGTCGGAGGAATTTTTGCCATGAGTTTGATTCTTGGAATAGAGAGCAGCTGCGACGAAACCGCGGCGGCGGTGGTGCGCGACGGGCAGGATGTGCTGTCGAGCAGCGTCGCTTCGCAGATCGCCCGGCATGCGGTTCATGGCGGCGTGGTGCCGGAACTCGCCGCGCGTGAGCATCTGGTCGCGCTCAATCCGGTGGTCGAATCCGCATTGCGCGAAGCAGGCGTCACGATGGCGCAGATCGACGCGGTGGCGGTGACGCAGGGGCCGGGGCTGATCCCGGCACTGCTGGTCGGGCTGAGCTTTGCAAAAGGGCTGGCGATGGGCAACGGCAAGCCGCTGATCGGCATCAACCATTTTATCGCACACATCTACGGGGCGTTTCTGGATGGCGCGCACGAAGCGCTGGAGGATCCCGCCAGTTACCCGTTGCTGGCGCTGGTGGTTTCCGGCGGGCACACGTCGCTCATGCTGATTGAAGCGGACGGCCGGGCGCGTCAGCTGGGCTGCACCATCGACGACGCGGCGGGGGAAGCGCTGGACAAGGGGGCGAAACTGCTGGGGCTGGGGTATCCCGGCGGACCGGTGGTGCAGCGGACCGCCGAAGGAGGGGACTCCTCGCGGTTTGAGTTTCCGCGTCCGCTCACCGGGGCGGCGGGCAAACCGCTGGCGCCGGAAAATCTCTACAACTTCAGTTTCAGCGGCATCAAGACCGCGTTGCTCTACCATGTCCGGAATCACGCCGGGGCGGATGGAAAACTGCCGCCGGAGCTGCTGAAGGATACCGTCGCCTCGTATCAGGAGGCGGTGATCGATGTGCTGGCGCGCAAGACGATGCTGGCGGCGAAGAATTTCCACGTGAAGACGATCGTGGCGGCCGGCGGTGTCGCCTGCAACTCGCTCCTGCGGGAGCGGCTGACACAGCTGACTCCGCCGGGAGTGCGGCTCCGGCTGGCGGAGCGCAAATACTGCACGGACAATGCCGCGATGGTCGGCGGGCTCGGCTGGCACTATTTCCGCCGGGGGGAATTCACCTCGCTGGATGCGGATTCCTACGCCCGGCTGCCCGCCATCACGCAGGTGCCTTTTCTGGGGGAGTGAAGAATGGTAAAACTGATTGTATTTGATCTGGATGGAACTTTGATCGACTCCCGGCACGATCTGGCCGGGGCGGTCAATTACATGCGCGGTTCGATGGGGCTGGAACCATTGTCGGCGGAACGGGTGGTCTCGTTTGTCGGCAACGGTATCATCAATCTGGTGCGCCGTTCGGTGGCCGATGCGGAGGTCGATTTCGATGAAGCGCTGCGGCGGATGAAGCGGTATTATGCCGATCATCTGGTGGACACCACCTGCCTTTATCCCGGAGTATCCGCCGGGCTCAAGGAGCTGAAAGAGTCGGGAATCACACTGGCGGTGCTGTCGAACAAGCCGACCGCCGCGTCCGCAAAAATTCTGGACCGGCTCGGTGTCGCCGGGTTTTTCTCGGACATCATCGGCGGCGACGGGAACTATCCGCTCAAGCCGGAGCCGGATGCGTTGCTGGCGCTTCAGGCGAAGTACGGCTTTGACGCCTCGTCCTGCTGGATGTTCGGAGATCACTACACCGATCTGGAAGCGGCGCGCCGGGCCGGATTCCGCCGCGCGCTGGCACGTTACGGCTTCGGGGACCCGCGGGAGGAGAAGTTTGACTTCGAGGTGGATTCCTTCGGGGAATTCGTGATTGCGGTCAAGGGATTTTAAAGGAAAGGCGAGGGCGCGATGAACGGTTTGAAGTTTGAAGTGGATTCTCAGAAGTGTGTTCGTTGCGGTGCGTGCATCCGGGATTGTGCGCCGGGAATTCTCGCTTCCGGCGAGGATGGTCTGCCGGTTCTTCTGCCGGGGAGCGAAGCGCGCTGTACGCGCTGCCAGCATTGTCTGGCGGTCTGCCCGGCCGGTGCGGTTTCCATCTTCGGCCGCAATCCCGCGGACAGCACCCCGGCAGGGAATCTGCCGGAGCCGGAGTCGATGCTCCGCTTGATCCGTCTGCGCCGATCCTGCCGCAGTTATCAGCGGAAAAATGTCGATGCGGAGACACTCGACCGGCTCAAATCGATGCTCGCCTGGGTCCCGACCGGAGTGAACAACCACCGGCTCGACTTCGCTTTCGTCGACGATCTCGCCGTGATGGATGAGATTCGCAATTCGGTGAACGCCAGGATTCTCGAACGCATGAACAGCGCGCCGGAGACGCTGGGCGGCCTGTTGCGCTACCGGGAACAGGTGCTGGCGGGGAAGGATGTGATCTTCCGCGGCGCACCTCACATGCTGGTGGTTTCCGCGCCGGAGGATTCCCCCTGTCCGGCCTACGACCCCACGATCGCGTTGAGCTATTTTGAACTTTATGCGCAGTCGCTCGGGCTGGGCACCGTCTGGTGCGGTCTGGCGGCGGCGATGTTCTCGCTCTTCCCGGATCTCGGGGAACGGGTCGGAATCCCTGCCGGATACCGGCTCGGATATGTGATGCTCTTCGGCCCGGCGGCGGTCCGTTATCCCCGGGCGACGCAGCCGGAACCGGTTCGGATTCATTCGGTTTGTTAGGGCTCGGCATGGAGCGTTTCCGGCGGAAATTTCAGGTTGCCAATCCGGCGTTCCACGCCGCCTGCCATGCGGTACGCAAGCTGAAGCAGGCCGGGTTCGAGGCCGGTCTGGTCGGCGGCTCCGTCCGCGATCTTCTGCTCGGCTGCCTGCCTGCGGATTACGATCTGGTGACCACCGCGGTGCCGGAGGTGCTGGCGGAACTCTTCCCCGGCCAGCGTTCGGTCGGGGTGAGCTTCGGCGTTTCGCTGATCGAGGTGGAGGGAATCCGGTTCGAAGCGGCGACCGCAAGGGAGGAACGCAACTACCTTGACGGGCGCCATCCGGAACTGGTCCGCTACACCGATTCGCTGGAGCTTGACATGGCGCGGCGCGATTTCACCGTCAATGCGCTCTGGTATGATCCGGAGACGGAAGAGGTGTGCGACTGCGTCGGCGGTGTCGCGGATCTGGAGCGGGGCGTTCTGCGGACGGTCGGCGACCCGGAGGAGCGTTTCCGCGAGGACTATCTGCGGATGTTGCGGGCGGTCCGGTTTGCGGCACGGCTGGGATTTGAACTTTCGCCCGGTACCCGGCGGGCGATTGCGGAACTCGCACCGCTGACTGCGGAACTTGCTCCGGAACGGGTTGCGGGGGAACTCACCCGGATGCTGACCGGCCCCGCGCCGGACCGGGCCATGCGTCTTCTGCTGGAGCTGGGGCTGCTGCGGGCCGTACTGCCGGAGGTCGCCGCGCTGGACGGCGTGGAGCAGCCGCCGCAGTTTCACCCGGAGGGGGATGTCTTCACCCATACGATGAAAATGCTTGCCCATATGGCGTATCCGGATGCCCGGCTGGCGTGGAGCGTCCTGTTGCACGATATCGCCAAACCGCAGACCCAATCGATCGACGAGACGGGGCGGATTCGATTTTTCGGTCACGAAAGCGAGGGGGCGGAGCTTGCGGGGCGGATTCTCGACCGGTTGCGCTTCTCTACGGCCGACCGTGAGGCGATCGTGCAGGCGGTGCGCGGCCATATGCGGTTTGCATCGGTGCGGGAGATGCGTGCGGCAAAACTTCGCCGCCTGCTGGCGGATCCGAATTTTCCGCTGGAGCTGGAACTGCACCGGCTCGACTGCATCGCCTGTCACGGGTTTCTGGAGTGTTTCATCTATCTGCTCGATGAACTTATCGAACGCCGGCGGCGCGGGGAGGAAACCGCTTTGCCGGAACGTTGGGTGACCGGAAAGAGCCTGATTGCCGCCGGGTGCCGTCCGGGGCCGGAGTTCGGACCGTTGCTCGAATCGATCTACGACCGTCAGCTGGCGGGGGAGTTTGCCGGTCCGGCGGAGGCGCTGGCCGCGGGGGTGGCCGCGTGGAACAGCCCCACGTGACGACAAGGAAAAACGGCGGCCGCAATTCGGGCCGCCGCCGGGAAGGCTTTCGAAACGGAGGGGGAGATTATCTGATCTCCAGATCCAGATCGGGATCGGCAAACCAGGCTTTCCCGGTGGATTTGCCGAGGTAGAAGGCGATGCCGAGAGTGGCCGCCCCCTGCGGAATCTGTTTGACGCGGAAGACGGTCTTGCGCTCCTGCCAGCCCTGCGTTCCCTTCATATTGACACCGTCCTTGTACATCAGCCGCTTGCCTTTGGCGTCGAAGAATGCGAGCGTTCCGAAGGCGACTCCGGTGACGTTTTCCGTCTTCTGCTTGTATTCCAGTTCAATGACCATCGTCTTGCCGGCGGGGATGGCCGGGAGATCGGAGACCTTGACCAGCCGCTGCCAGACGCTGGGCCAGGTCTTGCCGCCGGTGGAGGAAAGAACAATGGCAAACTCATCTTTTTCCCCCGGAATGGGTTCCACTGCGACACTGTCGCCGGCTTTGGTCTGCACGGCCTTGGTCCAGCCGGTGAGCTTGCCGTTGGTTTCGACGAAGTCGGAATTCTGCACCGGCAGATCCATGGCGGCGAGACCGAACGAAAATGCCGCCGCCGCGGCCATCACAAAAAGATGTTTCATAGACAGATTCTCCTTAATGTTGCAGGGAAAATGCGGACGCCGCGGGCGCGATCTCACCTTCCCCGGAAAATCTTTTCTGCCCCCGGGCGAACGTTTCCCTTTTTTTACTAATAGTGTCACATCGATCTTTTGTCAAACGTCCTGGGAAAAAAAGAGAAAACATTCCGGCAGAAAAAAACAGAACCACCGTGCTGTGCGGTGGTTCTGATGGGAAACGCTGGTTTGCGGGAGGTCGTTCAACGGTAGAGCGAATTCCCGGCGGCGTCGATTGCCACAACCAGAGGAAGGTTCTCCACCTCCAGCCGGTAGATTGCCTCCGGCCCGAGCTCGGGGAACGCTACGACGGAACAGGCACGGATGCACCGGGCAATCAGCGCGCCCGCTCCTCCGGTGGCCGCGAAATAGACCGCGCCATACCGTTTCATGGCCTCCACGACTGCGGCCGACCGGTTTCCTTTGCCGATCATGCCGCGCAGGCCGCAATCCGCGATCAGCCGCGGCGAATAGGCATCCATCCGGCCGCTGGTGGTGGGCCCGGCACTGCCGATCACCCGCCCGGGAGGAGCGGGGCAGGGGCCGACAAAATAGAGCGCCTGTCCGTTCAGGTCAACCGGCAGGGGCTTCCCTTCGTCAAGCAGGGCGACCAGCCGGCGGTGAGCGGCGTCACGGCCGGTCCAGATGACGCCGGAGAGCCGGACCCGGTCGCCGCAACGCAGGGCGCGAATCTGCTCTTCGGTGAACGGCGTGGTAAGAGAAATGGTGTTCATAACGTCACCTCCGCGTGTCTTGCCGCATGGCAGTTCAGATTGAGTGCAACCGGCATGCTGGCGATGTGACAGGGATGAAAATCGATGTGAACCGCGAGGCTGGTGACGTCGCCGCCCAGCCCCTGCGGACCGACGCCGGTGGCGTTGATCTTTTCAAGAATCTCCCGTTCCAGAGCGGCGTAACGCGGATCCGGATTGGGCTGGCCGAGCGGACGAAGCAGAGCCCGTTTGGCCAGCAGTGCCGCTTTCTCCATGGTTCCGCCGATGCCGACCCCGACGATGGTGGGAGGGCAGGGATTGCCACCCGCGTTGCGGACGGTATCGACGACGAAGTTGACGACACCCTCTTTCCCGTCCGACGGTTTGAGCATCCGCACGGCTCCCATATTTTCCGAACCGCCTCCCTTGGGCGCGAGGACGATCCGCAGATGGTCGCCGGGGACGAGGTCCAGGTGAATCACCGGTGGCGTATTGTCAGTGGTGTTTTTCCGGTCGAAAAGGGGATCGTTGACGATCGATTTGCGCAGGTAGTGTTCCCGGTAGCCGCGCCGGGTGCCTTCGGTGAGCGCCTCCGTGAGCGTGCCGCGGTCGAGCCGCACCTCGTCGCCGAGTTCGACGAAGAAGACGGCGAATCCGGTGTCCTGACAGAGCGGCATCCGCTCCTCCCGGGCGATCCGGGCGTTTTCCAGATACTGGTCGAAGAAGTCACGGGCCGTTTCGCCGCGCTCTTCGGCCCGGCCGGTCCGGAGCGCCTCCAGAACGTCGGCCGGCAGGTCACAGGCGGCCTTGCCGCAGAGCTCGGCCACGGCCTCTGCAACGGCTTCAAAAGAGAGAATTCGAATGGGATTCATGATATTCTGTCACTTGGTTGTTACAAGTTTACATAATGCTTCTGAATTTCCGGAGTACGTTCTGCGATGTTGGAAAGGTGATCGCCGATCTTGGCGAGCTCGCCGAGCATCTCGATGAAGATCACTCCATTGGTCATCGTGCAGTTGCCTTTGCGCAGCCGATCGATGTGGGCTGATTCAAATTTGTCAGCCATTTTGTTGATTTTCCGTTCGTCCTTGAGGGCGAATTTCACCATGGCCGGATTGTCGCTGCCGAGCGCGTTGATGACATTTTTCGCCTGGTCGTTGAGCACGTCCCACATCTTGCGGAGGTCTTTCCGGCCGGCTTCGGAGAGTTTTTTCTCATTTTTGACCAGCCGGCTGGTCAGCTGGAGAATCAATTCCGTATGATCCGCGATCCGTTCGGCGTCGTTGGTGCAGTGCATCAGCAGCGGGACGAGTTCGGACTGCGGCTCCGTCAGCTGTTTGCGGGTGATCTGGACGAGGTAGGCGGTCACCTCCGCCTGCATTTCATCGATCCGCTCTTCGGCGGCGGCGAGCGCTTCGCACCGTTCTTTGTCCGACACGCCCGGGAGGAACTGTTTGTTGACCGCCTCATCGACCATGGCCCAGGCGTCCTTGACCATCTTGCGGATGGCGGTGACCGTCTGTTTGAGTGCGATGGAGGGGGTGTTCAGAAGGCCGGGTTCCAGCATTTTGATTTTGATCTTGCTGTCGTGGGGAATCGGCAGCAGCCAGTTGCACAAGCTGGCGAACTGCTTCAGGAAGGGCAGCAGCACAATCACCACCGTGACGTTGAAGAAGGTGTGCGCCATGGCGATATGACGCTCGACGTTCTGCGGAATCGCCGCAAACACATCGCCCGGGGTGATGGCGTTGATGAAATAGAGGAACACCGGAATCCGTTCCGGCCCATAGGGCACGTAGAAGAGGATCAGCATCAGCACGACGCCGAAGACGTTGAACAGGGTATGGGCGAGTGCCGCCTGTTTGGCCACCCGGTTGGCGGCGGCCGCAGCCAGCATGGCGGTGATGGTCGTGCCGATGTTGGTGCCGAGCAGGAGGGGGACCGCGGTGTAGAAGTTGATGAGACCGCTGCCGGCGAGGGCGAGCACGATACCCATCGCGGCGGAACTGGACTGGATCAGCACCGTGGCGGCGATGCCGATGCCGATCGCGCCGAGCACTGCGCCGAGCGGCATCCAGCTCCCCGGCTCTGCGGGCATGCAGTCGAACGCCTTGAAGAACTCTTTGAAGCTCGGGAAATCCCCGAGGACGCGCAGTTCATCGCTCATCATGGTCATGCCGTAGAAGAGCAGACCGAATCCGAGCAGTGTTTCGCCCCACCCGTTGATTTCGCGTTTCTTCGACAGCGTGATGAGAAATCCGAGCGTGATCGCCGGAAGTGCGAGTCCGGAGAGGTTGAAGGAGATGATCTGCGCGGTGACGGTCGTCCCCACGTTGGCGCCGAAGATGATGCCGATGGCCTGGGTGAGGGTGAGGAGTCCGGCGTTGATGAAACCAATCACCATCACCGTGGTGGCGCTGGAGGACTGGATGACCGCGGTGACCAGAGTCCCCGCCAGCACGGCGACGATGCCGTTCCGGGCGAAGAACTGGAGGATTTTCTTCATATTCTCGCCGGCGACCTTCTGAATGCCGTCGCCCATGAGCTTCATACCGAAGATGAAGAGGGTGAGGCCGCCGAGCACGGCGATGACGACGGCCCACAGATTGAAGCCGAGCAGTTTGATGGTTTTGCTGCGGATCAGGAATCCGGCATCGGGATCCACCACTTCAATGCCGACCTGATAGATGCCGGTTTTCTGGCCGAGTTTGACGCTGGTTTTTGCGACGCCGCGTTCATCGGTCACAACGGTGGGAGAGAGGATGGAGGCGTTGCTGGTCGCTCCTTCGCTGGTGGCGAGCAGCTTGAAGTTCACGGGAACTCCGGCGGCGGGCTTATTATCCTTCTGAAGTCTCACTTCGACGGAGTTGTCGCCGATTGTTCCGGTGCGGTACTCCTCTTCGTCACCTTTGATCTGCATGCCGGAGATCAGCCGGAGGGTGACGCTTTTGCTCTCGAATCCGACTGGAATGATTTTGAGATACTGGTCGCCGGTCTTCTGCCCGGCGCGGACCTTTGCCGCCGCCAGGCCGCCGGCGTCGCTGATGGTTTCCGCCGGAGTCACGACAAGATCGGAGCCGTCGACCGGCACGAAGAGGACTTTTACGCCGCTGACCGGAGCGCGGCTGCCTTTGCCGCCCAGCAGGCCGGGAACTTGCGGCCCGAGCAGTTCGACGCGGATCTCCCGGGGGAACTCCCGCCCGGGCAGAGCGCACTGTTCATCTCCCTGCATGATTCTCACTAGATCGACGGTGTGTTCGCCGCGATCGGAGCACCCGGCGAGGAGTGCGGAGAGCGCGAGAAACAGTATGGCAACGGCGCCAAAGCGGGTGCGAAACAGCATAGTAAATCCTGGGTTGGAATTGATGTTCCGGATGCTCCGCACAGTCCGGCGGGAAAATCATCCTGACGGTCACTTCATTAAATATAGTGCCGAAATGCGAGGATCTCAAGTCTTTTCGCGAAGTTTAAGCAGATAAATTCTTGCAAAAAGCCCGGAGAAGTGCTATCGTTTATCAATGGTAGCTGAGGCGTACCGCGGAGAGCTGACGCACCGGTTGGGAATCCGGAGTTGTCCGGCGGAGGAGGCCTCTACCATGAAGTGAAAAAATGCGTCTCCGGTCGGCGGGGGCGATTGAGGAGAAAATGCAGTTGGAGACGGCAGAGATGAATTTGATCCACGGGGGGCCGGTGCTGGCGGAGAGTCGCAGGTTTCTGGTGAAACTTGCGGAGACTTCCGCAGAACTGGAGCAGGCGTTCCGACTTCGATATGAGGTGTTCAAACTGGAGCAGGGGCGGATGGCCTCGCTCCAGAGCCGGATCGACCGGGATGAGTTCGACGATTACTGTTCCCATCTGCTGGTGATCGACCGGGAGACCGGGCGGGTGGTCGGAACCTATCGGATGCAGTTCGGCACGACCGCTCTGGCCGGGCGGGGATTTTATTCCGAGCAGGAATATGAGATCACCGGGCTCCGCGAGCTTGCCGGAAAGGTGCTGGAGGTCGGCCGCTCCTGTGTGGATCCGGCGTTCCGTTCCGGAGCGGTGGTCGCGATGCTGTGGGAGGGGATTGCGGAGGCACACCGCCGGGCGGGATTCCGCTACATGCTCGGCTGCGTCAGTCTGGAGCACACCAACGGCGCGATCGGCTGGGCGCTCTACGAGGAGTTGCGGCGCTCCGGGCAGCTCACGACGGCGATTGCCGCCACGCCCCGGGCCGGGTTTGAACTGGCCCGCCCGTCGGAGCAGGAAATTGCTGCAGTCGATCTGCGGCGGGAGGTTCCGCCGCTGTTCAAAGGGTACCTGCGGATCGGCGCGAAGGTGGCCGGTGTGCCGGTGCTGGATCGCGAATTCGGTTCGATCGACTATCTTGTCTGGTTTGATTTTGCGGAACTTCCGGATAAATATGTGAAACACTTCAACGTGTGAGAAACGGGACTCATGGCACTGATTCGACGGCTGGTGCGGGCGCTGCTGCTCCTATTCTGGTTCCTCATCCTGACGGTATGGGTGGCTCTGGTCAACCGGAAGAAAGGTTGGGACGGGGTGGCGAAAGCGGCGGCCTGGACCCGGCTCTGGGCGCGAGGCAGTGCGCGGATTGCCGGCCACAAAATCACCGTCTACGGGAATCCGGAGGCGTTTGAGGGCGGTTTGATCGTCGGCAACCACCAGGGATACCTTGACATTGTGGCGCATGCATCAATTTTCCGCATTCGTTTCGCGCCGAAAAAAGAGATTCGTTCCTGGCCGTTTCTCGGATTCATGATCAGCCTGAACCGCCCGGTCTG
Source organism: Victivallis sp. (assembly GCF_048170485.1). NCBI lineage: Bacteria > Pseudomonadati > Lentisphaerota > Lentisphaeria > Victivallales > Victivallaceae > Victivallis > Victivallis sp. The sequence goes on from NZ_DBEXAY010000300.1 coordinate 32,755, forward strand.
GATCGACCGGAAGTCCCGGCAGAAATCGAAGGAGGCCGCCGAAGAGATGGAGGCGACCATGCAGAACGGCATTGCCATGCTGGTTTATCCGGAGGGCACCAGCACCGATGGCCAGCACGGATTGCTGCCGTTCAAGTCGACGCCGTTTGAGGCGGCCGCGGAACTCGCTCTGCCGATTCAGCCGACCTTGCTCTTTTACGAAGGGGTGCCGAAACAGACGGAGCCGCTCGCCTGGTACGGTGATCAGGAACTGCTGCCGCATGTCTGGCGCATTCTCGGGCTGAAGGAGATCAAAATGCGGGTTTACGTTCTGCCGGTGGTGCATCCGGAGCCGGGTGAGGATCGCAAGGCGCTGGCGCTTCGCGTACACGATCTGATGGAGAGAGAGTATTGGAGGGTCAAGGACGATGTCTAAAATCGAAAAGCTGTATCGCGGTACGCTGGCCGCGTGGGGGATGCTGATCGACTTCCCGCTGCCGGAATATTTCCGGTTGCAGTTGAAGCACGGTGCCGATGCGCTTTCCACGGCCTGCGGCTTCCCTCTGGTCGGATTGGCGGTGGGCGTGCTGCTGGTGATTGTGGCGGGGTTTTGCTGCGTGGTGTTCAACCCGGTGGGCGGGAGCATCGTCTTTGCGTTGCTGGCGGCGGCATTCCTGGAATTCAAGGACTCGGGGCGGGGAGCTTCGCTGCTCGGCTCTTTCTTCCTGCTCCGGTTGCGGGGAGTTCCGACGGTGGAGGCGCTTCCCCGGCTCAATTCCGACATTGCCGCGCTCAACAATGTGGCGGCGGGACTTTTTCTCGGACTGCTTGAAGCGTTGAAAATCTGTTTTCTGTTCCTGCTCTGCTTCTTTCATGCCAAGTTGTGGATTGTGGCGGTGCTCGTCGGCGCCTTTTTCGTGCAGGCGTTTCTGGCGCTGCAGCCCGCGGCGGGGGGAGCTCCTCCGCTCCTGCCGGTTGCGCCGGAGAGCCGGATGCGGCTCTGGCGCATTCTGGTGGTGTTGTACGTCGTGATGATGCTCGCATTTCCGGTCGGGATGATCGGAGCCGGCGCGGCGGTCTACTTCTGCGCGACCGGATTTGCAAAATATTTCGAGCGTTGCAGTGACGGGATCACCTCTGATCTCATCACGCTGGCCGGTGCCGTGACGGAGCTTCTCCTGCTCCTCGTCGGCATTCTTCTGGCTCTGCACCTGCCGGCGTAGCCGGTGGAACCTTCTCAGCGGGACGGGGCGGCTGGACGGGCCGTCTCCTGCGTGATTTGCGCCGTTTCGGAATTCTTTTTCTGAATAGCCTCTCTTCTAAGCTGCACCATATCGCGGAGCGCGATGATCATCAAGACCGGGAAGAGACACAACAGCCAGCAGGCGTTGCCGAAAAGGTGAAACAGGGTAACACCGCCCAGCAGCAGAGCGGCCCGACGGTGTTTGCGTGTTGCGAGGTGGGCTATCCCTGCGGCGGCAAGCAGTAGCAGAACGAGCTCCGCGCCGCCGAAGCCATTGCGGCGCAGAATCATTTGCAGTGGATTCTCCCCGTAGAAACTCCAGTTCCCTGCCGAGAGATTGAGCGGGGCGAAGAACCATCCGGCGACGACAGCGGTCGCGTCGGCGGCGTCCGGCAGACGGAAGTTATTCCAGACCCCGGAGGCGGCGACGGCGAGACAGAGCGCCGGAATCGCGGTCAGAATGAAGCGGACCGGGTCGTCGGTGCCGTGACTGTAGGCGAAAAAGAAGAGCGTGACCGGCAGAATCCAGACGAGCAGCTCCAGACGCAGTTTCCGGTCTCGCATCAGCAGGAGCGAGAGAAGCGCGAGGCTCCAGAGCGTGCCGTTGGCGCTGAGATAGAAGACGCTGGTCAGTTCGACGAAGATCCAGGCAAGATAGGTGTGCGCTCCTTCGGCATAGTTGGTGTAGGAGAAACGCAGCGGATTGCCGAAGCCGTGCAGATTCACCAGCAGCTGGGGGAGGAATCCGAGCAGAAAGGCGGCGAATCCGGCCCCCAGGGCAGCGGGGAGCGTGGCGCGTGTGAAATAGCCGCGCCGGTGGAAGAGTGCCAGAACTGCGACAACCGGCAGAAACAGGATGTTGTTGATGCGGAAGAGACAGGCCAGAGCGAAGAGGAAGGCCGAGAGCGCCGCGCTTTTCCACGAGACCGGCAGGTAGAGCAGTGCGGTCATGGTGAGGAGTACGAGACAAGTGGACGGCGTGTCGCTCATGGCGTTGAAGCCGCAGCCGATCAGGGTGACGTAATGACTGTAGGTGAATTTTGAGCTGGGCATGCCGAGCCAGTTCTGGAACAGCCGGTTAACGAAATCGGGCTGATGGTGACAGAGGAAGGGGAGCAGTGCCCAGAACAACATGGCGGCGAATGCAATCCGGGAACTGCCGGTGAGCCGTCGGGCGATCAGGAAGCCGAGACCGAGCGAGAGCGGCGCAAGAAGAAATCCCTCTGTCTAGCAGAGCGGCAGCAGGATGTCGGTGAGGTTGCGGGTGCCGGAGACAAGTTCAAACGGCAGATAGAAGAGGCTGGTGCCGACGGTGAAGTGCCAGCGGCGCGAAAAATCTCCGGCGAGAAAATCGGTCAGATTGGCGTAGTACCCCGGTTCATCCGCCGGATTCGGCATCATGTTCTGCCCCGCGTTGACCAGAAGCAGCAGAAGGAACTGGCGGAGCAGGATCGGCGTGAGCGCGAGAAAGAGCCAGCTGCGGCGCCCCGGCTCATTCCGGAACTTCCAGGCGGCGGCCGCCGCCGCAAGCACTCCGCCGGCGAACAGCGGCAGCAGGGTGAGCCGCCACCATTCGACGACGTTGCCGGAACGGAAGGTGCCCCGTTCGGTTGCGGTGAGATGGATATTCACATATCCGGTCTGGCCATCCGGCAGCAGAAGTTCGCTGAACCGGTGGTAGCGGGCGAGCGGGTGGCGTGAAACCAGCACGAGCTTCTCCGCCTTTTCCTCGGCCTGAAAGGCGCGGTTGGCGATTCCGAGCAGGGGCGCGTCGAACGAAGGGGCGCGGAAGATCGGCGTCGCCGCCTCCACCGTCACCATGCGTCCGGCCTGCGCGGCAAATGCCGCGCCCGCGACGATGAGGAGGAGAAAGAGCCGCCGAACGCCTCGCATCATGAACTCTTATTCCGGCTTGGCCGTGCGGCTCATCAGGTTGCGGATGGCGGTCGGCACGTCGCGCCCTTCGTAGAGAACTGCGTAGATTTCGTCGATGATCGGCGTCTCCGCGCCGGTTTTCCGGGCGAGGGTGTAGGCGCCGCGGGCGGTGGGAACCCCTTCGGCAACCACCATCCCCATCGACTGGAGGATTTCCGGGAGTTTTCTGCCGCGCCCGAGCTCTTCGCCGACGTGACGGTTGCGGCTGTGCCCGCTGGTGCAGGTGACGATCAGGTCGCCGATACCGCTCAATCCGGAGAAGGTCTGCGCCTTGCCGCCGAGGAGTTCGCCGAGACGGCCCATTTCGGAAATTCCGCGGGTCATCATCGCCGCCTTGGGGTTGTCGCCGAGTTTCATGCCGTCGATGATTCCGGCGGCGATGGCCATGACGTTTTTGAGCGCGCCGCCGAGTTCGACGCCGACCACGTCGGCCGAAGTGTAGACCCGGAAGTTGTCATTGAGGAAAATGCGCTGTACCAGCTCCGCGTCGGCGGAGTTCTCCGACGCCGCCACCACTGCAGTCGGAACCCGGCGGGAGACCTCCTCCGCATGGCTGGGGCCGGAGAGCACCGCGTACCGGGTGCGCCCGAGCACTTCGGCTACCATTTCGCTGATGCGCAGCCAGCTCTCCACCTCGATCCCCTTGGCGACGTTGACCAGAAGCTGCCGCTCCGGCTCGAGGAACGGCTGAAGCTGTTTCAGGACGCTTCGAAGATACTGGGTCGGCGTGGCCAGCAGAAGAAGTTCGCGCCCGCTGACCGCCTTGCCCATCTCCGGCTCGAAATGGAGTTCCTGCGGCAGTTTCACCCCGGGCAGAAACCGGGCGTTTTCCCGGGTGCGGGCCATTTCGGCGAGGTAGTCGGGGAAGGGACCCCACTGGGTGACCTCGTGACCATTGGCGACAAGATTCAACGCGAGCGCGGTGCCCCACGCTCCGTCGCTGAGTACGGCGATTCTCATTTGGCGTCTCCGTGTTTTTTCTTTTCGAAGCGGCTCTCGGTACCGTTCAGCAGCCGCACGATATTGCTCCGGTGGCGATAGATTGCCAGCAGGCTGATCAACAGAAAGAATCCGATGGTGATGCCGGAGGTCGCCGTCGCTCCGCCGATGCCGCCGACGGCGAAGAGAATCGCCGTGCAGGGCAGCACGACGGCGGCGACGATGCTGGCGAGCGAGACGTAGCGCCAGACGAGAAAGACGATCACCCAGCTGACAAAGGCGATGAGCAGCGGATACGGCGCCAGCGCGAGGGCGACGCCCGCGGCGGTGGAGACCCCTTTGCCCCCTTTGAATTCGAGGTAGACCGGGAACATATGTCCGGCGATGGTGGCGGCTCCGGCGGCGAGGGCCACGACCGGTTCCCCGGGGCAGAGCAGTCCGGCGAGGTAGACCGGCAGAATTCCTTTGAGAAAGTCGAGGAAGAAGCAGAGTTTGCCCGCCGCCTTGCCGACGGAGCGGGTGACATTGGTTGCTCCGATGTTCCCGGAACCGACCTTGCGAATGTCGATGCCGTGCAGTTTGCCGATCAGAAAGCCGAACGGAATCGCCCCGATGAAGTAAGCCGCCACCGGAACGGCGAAATGCCATGCGTTCATAAAAAACCTGTTTTTTTCAGATTGAAACGGCGGTTGAGCCGCGTTATGTTATATCCTGTTATAAAATATGCCTCGAATCCACATGTTTTTCAACCGTTGCGGGAGGGTTTCATGAATAAAATTGCACGTTTGATTCTCGCTTCCGGGGAGAGTTCGCCGGATATGCGCTACGCCGCCGGATTTTCGACGCCGGATGAGTTCCTCTATTTCAGCACCGACCGGGAGCGCGGCGTCATCTGTTCGCCGCTGGAGTTCAGCCGGGCGGTCGCACAGGCGCGCGACGGGGTGACCGTCCATGCCGAGGCGGAGTTCGGCGGCCCGGACCGGCTGGAGATGCTGACCCGGCTGGCCGCTTCCCTCGGGGTGGCGGGGTATCTTGTGCCCGCCGACTTCCCGGTGCTCTGGGCGGACCGGCTGCGCGGGCGCGGGCTGGAGGTGCGGGTGGAAGAAGGGGTGTTTTTCCCGCAGCGCGAGTTCAAGTCTTCCGCCGAGGTCGACGCGGTGATCCGGTCACAGCGGGCGGGCGAGGCGGGGTTGCGCCGCGCCGTCGAAGTGCTGCGCGAAAGTGAAATCACCCCCGACCGGATGATCCGGTGGCGGGGGGAGCTTCTCACCAGCGAAATTCTCCGTTCGGAGATCGATGTGGCGATGGTGCGGCTCGGAATGCAACCGACCGGAACCATCTGCGCCGGTGGTGAGCAGGCGGCACAGCCGCACAACACCGGTTCCGGACCGCTCCGGGCCGACTGGCCGATTGTGATGGATATCTTCCCCCGTTCCGCGGAGACCGGCTACTGGGGCGACCTCACCCGGACCGTGGTCAAGGGAAAGGCTTCGGAACTGGTGCGCCGGGCGTACGACGCGGTCCTCGCCGCCCGTGAACTGGGCAAGTCGCTGGTCAAAGTCGGGGCGGACCCGGCGGAGATTCACCTCGCGGCGGCGCGGAAGATGGAGGAGGCCGGATTCCGTACCGGCCGGAGCGACAAGGCCGATTTCGGCTTCTTCCACGGCCTCGGCCATGGCGTGGGGCTGGATATTCACGAGGCGCCGCGTCTCTCTCCGCGCAACCACACGCCTCTGCGCGGCGGCGAAATCGTGACGGTCGAACCCGGCCTCTACTATCCGGAGTGGGGCGGCATCCGTCTGGAGGATCTGATGTACGTCGCGCCTGCCGGGGCCGCCCGCTGTCTTACCGAAGCGGAGGATTTTCTGGAGATTCCGTAAGGCGCTCCCACGACGGCGTTGTGCCGTCCGGGCAGGGGAGGGTGCGGGCCTCCGGGTGCTGGTGGCGGAACCAGGTTCGCTGACGGCGGGCGAACTGCCGGGTGACGGTGATGATCCGTTCCAGCAGTTCGCTTCGGGTCAGAGCTCCGGCGAGATGTTCGGCAATCAGCCGGTACCCGATCGCCTGGTGGGCGGTGGGGGTGTCGAACAACCCGGCGGCGATGGCGGCGCGCGCCTCGTCGATCCAGCCCGCGTCGAGCATCGCTTCGGCGCGCCGGGCAATCCGTTCTGCGAGAAGTTCGGGGGGCACCTCCAGCTTCCAGGCGCGGACCGGGTAGCGCAGAGTGTCGCCGGGATTCTGCTGCAGCTCCAGAATCGATTTGCCGGTGAGCAGTCTCACTTCAAGGGCGCGGATCAGCCGCCGCCGGCACTTCCCCCAGCGTTCCAGCGCGGCTGGATCGAGCGTGCGCATTCGGTCATGCAGCGCGGCTTCCCCGGCGTCGGAATCATACTGCTCATCCAGTTCGGCGCGCAGAGTCCGGTCGGCGGGGAGATCGTCGATCCCGTAGAGCAACGCTTTCAGGTAGAAACCGGTTCCTCCGGCGAGGATCGGCAGACGGTTGCGTGAACGGATGTCGTCGATGGCCTGTTCCGCAAGGCGGCAGAACTGAAACACGTCGATCCGGGTGTGAAAGTCGAACTCGCCGACCAGATGGTGGGGAACTCGCTTCCGCTCCTCCGGCGTCGGTTGTGCGGTGCCGATCTCCAGACCGCGATAGAGCTGCATGGAGTCGACGGAAATGATTTCGCCGTTGAGATGGCGGGCCGCCTCCAGCGCAAGTGCACTTTTTCCGGAAGCGGTGGGCCCCATCAGAACCAGCAGTGGCGGGGGATTACTCAACTTGCCGGACCTCGTGATTTTCGTTTTCCAGCACCGGTTTCAGGGTGCAGTGAAAGCGCTTTTCCAGCTCTTCTGCGGACTCGCCGCGGCGCTGGATCACCAGCGTCCCCCGGGGCAGGGCCGGAACCGGTCCGCGCGGGCCGTCAAAGAGGTAGTTCGCCGGAGCGAATCCGGAGAGCTGGCCGTAGAACATCAGCGGCCACGGGTCGGCTGAAAAACTCATGTAGACCGGCGGTGCACCGTCGGGGAATCGCTTCTGCAGCGCGGCGATCGTCTGGGAGGGAACGTGGTTCGGCCGGAGATAGTACCCGTAAAAGAAATCGTCCGACGGCGCGCCGCCGCAACGGCGGGAGAAGGCCTGCCGCAGTTCCGGCCACTGCGCCGTCCAGCCCCAGCCGAGAGTTGCCAGCGTCAGTGCGCCGATCCAGATTGCCGGCTGCCAGCGGCGGCGCCAGCGGCAGTTGAGCGCGGAGAGGTCGCGGATTCCCCCCGCCAGCAACAGAGCCCAGAGCGGGAAGAAGGGCAGAAAGATCCGGGGGAAGGGCGCCGTCGGCAGCAGCAGCGCCGCCGGTACCGGCAGCAGCCAGATCATCGCCCGCGCCGACCAGAGCCAGTTGTAACGGTCGCGGTCGAAGGCGAGGATCGATCCCGTCGCCGGAATCAGCAGCATGGCGTAGCTGTAGAGGAAGGCCGCCAGCACGGCGCGGAGTACGGCAAAGCCGTTGTCCCATCCTTCGCCGAGCCGGAGGACGCCGAGAAACTGCCGTGCCAGCGGCAGATAGAAGAGCAGAAACATCGCCACCGGGGTCAGCGCGAGAATCCAGAACCGGCGACGGCGCAGAAAATTGTTTCCGCAGAGCGGCAGAGCGTAAAGGACAACGCCGCCGAGCGCGGCCAGATTGCTGGGAATCGCACCGGTGGTGAGAAAGCAGGTGATGGCGTACCCGGCGAGCATCTTTCCGGAACCGGAGCGGGCGTAGTCGAGGGCGAAACGCAGTGCAACCGTGACCAGCAGGGCGCTGAGCATATAGCCCCGGACGGCGGTCGCGTAGACGAGAAACGGCACGGAGGCCGCAGTGGCGGTCAGCACCGGAAGCATCAGCGCTCCGCCGAACTGACTGCGGAAAAGCCGGTAGAGCAGAACAAGCGTCGCTCCGGCGAAGAGTACCGAAAGGAACCGCATCCAGACCACCGGATCGATCGAGGAGGGCTGAAGTTCGATCCAGAGACGGAGCACCATCGTATAGACGATGTGATTGTTGGGAATCGGGTAGTTGAAGTAGATGTTGCTCACCGGTTCGCTCAGGGCGAAGTTGAGCACCGTGAGCGCCTCGTCGAACCAGAAGTCGCGGAACAGATACCCCTGGACGAAACAGAGCAGTACCGCCAGCACCATCAGCGGGACGAACAATCCGGAACGCTGTCTCAACGTAGCTCCTCCTTGCCTGAACATGAAAAACGGGCCGGTTGTCGGCATGCACCGACTCCGGCCCGCTTCCTGTCTGCGGATGCTCTTAGAGGGAGATCGCTTCGCAGGGGCACTCGCCGACGCAGGCGCCGCACTCGATGCAGTCCGCCTCGTTGACTTTGGCCTTGCCGTTGTCCATCGCGATCGCGCTCACCGGGCAGGCTCCGACGCAGGTTTCGCAGCCGCTGCAGGCTTCCTCATTGACTTTCGCCGCCATTTTTCTTCTCCTTTTCAGGGGTTGGTTGTTTCGGATATTCCGAAGATATGCGCGTAATATATCATTGGTTTGACAAATGTCAAGAATTTCGATCAGCCTAACTCCGGCAGAGTCCCGGCGATCACCGCCTGACCGTGACGCTTGAACGATTCGTCGGGGATGTGGAACTCGACGTGACGGTTCGGGAAGTCGTCGCGGAGCACCGCCTGTGCCTCTTCGATGATGATCGAACCGCCCTGGCCGGAAGAGACTCTCCCCAGCAGAAGCAGATGCTCCAGCTCGTAGAAGTCGGCGTAATGGCCGACCGCGTACCCGAGGTAGCTGCCGATGGCGCGGTAGATCTTCTCCGCGCGGGGATCCTGCTCCGCCATCGCCTTCTGGACCAGCTTGAGCTGTTCCGGCAGCGGAGTCCCCGCCGGAAATTCAAATCCGGCCAGCGGAGCGAGACGGCCGACCGCCTGCTGCGACAGGTAATTTGCTCCCACACCGAGGTCGCCGGACCACTCGTCGCGCGGCGCATCGCACCGGTAGTCGACCGGCGCGAACGCCAGCTCGTTGAGCCAGTCGGTGAGCGATCCTGCCGGGGTGACGTAGCCGACCGCTTCGCTGGTGCCCATCGCGACGCCGAGCAGACTGTTCTTCCCGAGGCTGATCGAACCGGCAAGCGCGGTCACTTCGCCGTCGTTGAGCACGACGAACGGCACGCCGGGGAATTCTTTGGCGATTTCCAGAAAGATCGGCCGGACTTTGGTGGCGAAATCCGCTTCCGGAATGCCCCGGAAGAGTGACGCAATTCGCGGCTGATTGTCCACATAAACTCCTGCGGCGCTGCCGCCGATTGCGTCGATGCGCGGAAGTTTCGCGGCGGCGCGCCGGAGCGAGTCGAGGATGCCGGCACGGTGGTATTCGATGTCACTCTGGAAATAGGGATCCCACACCACCTCTTCGCTGTGGATCGTTTTTCCATCCTGAATCGCCGCACATTTGCGGTCGGAGCCGCCGAGGTCGAAGCCGATCCGGCAGCCGTCGAAGTGACCGCCGAGCTTGACGCCGATCTCTCCGGCAGCGGGAGCCGCTTCAAACGAACAGTTTTCCACCGTGAACTGCCGGTCGTAGATTTTCCGGCCCATTACGTCGTAATCGAAGGCACGTTCTCCTTTGGGAGAGTAGGTGCTTCGGAGTGCATCACCGAGACGGCTGCTGCCGCCGACGGTGAGTTTCCAGCCGCCCCGCGACCAGAGCAGGAATTTGACGATCCGCTCGACATAACGGAAGTTGAGATCGAAATTTTCCTCGGTGTCCGGCAGAATCACCGTGTCGAAACGGGAGCGGGTTCCATTGGCGCGTTCCAGAACGAGCGCCAGTTTGACCGGGGCGCCGGACGCCTCCGCCAGACGGCGGAATTCCCGGTTCCACAGCGCCGCGGGCACGAAGCCCGGATCAAGTTCCGGCAGATGCCGGGGGGAGATCTGAAGTTTCTGCATGGCAAAACCTCCTGCCGTTCAGCGGTACTGCGCCCATTCCGGCTCGTTGGCGAAGACCCAGTTGTAGTACTCCTTCTGGGTGAGTTCCGCGGCGGCTGCTTCGTCGAGGATGACCACGGTGCGCGGATGCAGCTGCAACGCGCTCCCGGTGACCATCGAGGTGACCGGCCCTTCGAGTGCCTTTGCGGCGATTCCGGCTTTCCTGGCTCCGGTGATCAGCATGATGATCCGCCTGGCGTCGAGGATGGTGCCGACGCCCATGGTGAAGGCGCGGCGCGGCATCGATTCCGGCGGGTTGAAGTAGATGCTGTTCTGCGCATAGGTCGCCGGAGTCAGCGCTTTCGAACGGGTGCGTCCGGCGAGCGAGGAGATCGGCTCGTTGAAACCGATGTGGCCGTCGCTGCCGATGCCGAGCAGCTGCAGGTCGATGCCGCCGCAGTCGCGGATGGCCGCTTCATACCGTTCTCCCTCGGCCACCTCGTCTTTCGCCATGCCGTCGGGCAGATTGGTGTTGCGAATGTCGATGTTGATGTGGCGGAAGAGGTGATAATTCATGTAATAGCGGTAGGAGTTCTTATCCTCCGGCGGCAGGCCGATGTATTCGTCGAGGTTGAAGGTCTTGACCAGCGAGAAATCGACCTCGTTGCGCTGGTTCATCGCTGCGAGGTCCGCGTAAACCGCTTCCATCGTTGCGCCGGTGGCAAGTCCGAGCTTGAATTCCGGTTTGGCGTTGATGGCGTCGGCGATGAGGCGGGCCGTGAGATGCACCGCTTCCTGTGTCGTGGGGCGAATGATTACTTCCATGGCTTCTGTTCTCCTGTTCGGTTGAATGCCGGATCCTTCTGCTGTATAGTATACTGCCCGCAGGAGGATTTCCCAATGGAGAAATTCAGACAAACTATGGACTTTTCTGCAAATTCGCGTTACAGTTCGGCGAAGTCGACGGTGATTTCGGCGGCGATTTTCTCCGCTTCCTCCGGCGAAAAACTGCCGGGAAAGGCGGTGAGGCAGTTGGCACTGGCGGCCGCCAGCGCATGCCGGAACGCTTCAAAGAGATCGCTTCCGGCGAGAATTTCGCTCATCCAGATCGCGTTGGCGGTATCGCCGCAGCCGATGGGATTGACCACCTCCGGCAACGCCGGCAGCTGATAGATGGCGAGCGTTTTGCCGTCGCTCGCATAGGCGTTGTCGGGGCCGTCGGTGATGGCGGCGTACTTCACGGCCGGGAAACGGAACACCTGCCGCAGGCCGGAGGTCACCTCCGGCTCCCCGGTCATTTCGCGCAGTTCCTCCCGGTTGACCTTGTACCAGACCTCCGCCCCGGATTCGAACACATCGCGCGTATTGCGGAAGGAGTCCAGCAGCAGCGGAATTCCGGCACGCCGGACCAGTTGCGCCGCACGCGGATAGAGGTTGGGATCGGTTCCGGTCGGCAAGGTGCCGCAGAGAGCCGCCCCCGCCGCACCACGGTTCAGCTCCTCCTGGAAGGCGGCGAGCATCTCCTCCACTTCCTCCGACGTGGCGGCGAACGAGGGTTCGATCACCTCGGTCATCACCTGGCGGGCGCGGTCGAGGCAGGTGGTGCAGCTCCGGGTGGGGCCGCCGGTCAGAATTGAACGCACCGGCATTCCCTCCCGTTCAAGCTCCCGCCGGATGCGGTCGCCGTTTTCGCCGCCGGTGAACTGAATCAATACCGCTTTCGTCCTGCCGTGGCAGGCGGCGGCCCGGCAGAAATTGATTCCTTTCCCGGCCGGAAAGGCCTGCATCTCCTCTGCCCGGTTGACTTTCCCGTAATGAAACTCTTTGAAAAAGAGCGTCTTCTGCCAGGCGGGATTCGGGCCGAGCGCGACGATGGTGTTCATGACACTCTCTCCAGAAGTTCGGAAACTTCCGCGTCGGAGAGTTCGCGCGGATTGCATTTCATGCTCCCCGACCGGCAGTTTGCCAGAATGAAGGCGTGGTGACGGGCTTCGAGGCCGTACCGGCGGAAATTCTCCGGCAGTTGAAGCATTTTCCGCAGAGATTCAATCCGGTCGATCAGCTCTTCCGGCGACGCACAGCCGAGTTGGCCGGCAAGTTCGGTGAAGGCGTCGCGCGCCGCCGGGAGATTCCAGCGGAGCACCTCCGGCAGCAGAATGGCACAGCACACCCCGTGCGGCACGTGCAGAATGCTGCCGATCGGATGCGCCAGCCCGTGCACCGCACCGAGGCCGGACTGACCGAACGCCGCCGCGCCGAGCATGCTCCCTTCGGTGACGAAATCAAGTTCTTCCAAATTCCCTTCGAAGGCGTTCTGCAGATGAAACAGGAGTTTTTCCGCGGCCTGACCCGCCAGCAGACGGCTGACCGGCGTCGCTTTGCGCGAGAGAAAACTCTCGATCGCCTGGGTGAGCGCGTCGAATCCGCTCCCTGCGATCACGTCGGGCGGACAGTCGCGAACCAGATCCGGGTCGATGAGCGCGATGTCGGCGAGCATGTCGCCGCCGCGCAACGACTGCTTGACGTCGGTTGCCGGGTCGCGCAACACGGCGTTGGCCGTGAGTTCCGCGCCGGTTCCGGCAGTGGTGGGCAGTGCCGCAAAGAAAGCACCCTTGCCGGGAATCGTCCGGCGCCCGTAGAAATAATCGGCAACCGTTCCGGGGCAGGGGAGCAGAACCGCGACGCTTTTGGCCACGTCAATGGCGCTGCCGCCGCCCCAGCCGACGACCGAAACCGCGCCGATTTCGCGCCCCAGCTCTCGGGCCTGTTCGACCTCCTCCAGCGGCGGTTCGGGGGAGACTCCGCAGAAAAGCCGGAATTCCCGCTCTTCGAGCCGGGGAATCACCTCCTCTTCGATCCGCTTCCGGGAGTGTTTCCCGGCGATGAAGAGCACTGGCCCCGGTGGCAGAGCCTGGATGAGGCGGCTTCGGATGCCGCGACCGAAATGAATTTCCGCAGGGAGGTTGACGGGGGTCATCATGGGCGTTTCTCCTGATTGGCAAGAAAACGGTACAAATTCTTCGCCGCCTCGCTTTCGGCATGCTTCCGACTGGCGGCACGGCCGGTGGCGATGTATCCGTGCAGATGCACTTCCACATCGTAGACCGGGAGATGTTCGGGGCCGCTGGTGTGCAGGACCGAATATTCCGGGGTGGTTCCCCAGCGCCGCTGGGAGTACTCCTGCAACAGCCCTTTTGGGTTCAATGTGGTCAGCAGTGAGCGGGGATCGGGAAACTCCTCCCGGGCCAGACGGAGCATGAAATCGCGCACCACATCAAATCCGGCGTCGAGGTAGAACGCCCCCAGCGTCGCTTCAAAGAGGTCGGCCAGCGTCGAATCGCGGTCGGCTCCGCCGGCGTCGCGTTCTCCGCGGCCGGTCCGCAGGTAGTCTCCGAGCCGGAGTTTGCGGGCGAGCCGGGCCAGCGCCGGTTCCCGCACCAGCGCGGAGCGCATTTTGGTCATCTCCCCTTCCGGGGCGTCGGGGTAAAGATGAAAAAGATATTCCGTAAGAATGATTTCCAGAACCGCGTCCCCGAGAAATTCCAGCCGTTGGTTGTCGTAGGCAAGGTTGTTCTCCACCGCGTAGGAGCGGTGGGTCATCGCCTCGTCAAGCCGTTTGCTCCACGGCCCGGGAAAGCCCAGAGTCTGTTTGAGTTCCTCAAGATTGCGCGCCACGGTTCCACCTTGCCATTTCATATTTGGTGCGGGCGAGCTGCTCCGCACGCTCCAGCAGTTCGGTCGGCGGAGTAAACAGGATCTGCTCCGCGCTAAAATAGTGTTTCAGCGCTTTCAATAACGCTTCTTCCAGCTTCTCCCAGCTGCCGCCGGCTGCCGAGAGCCGGATGCTCCCCTGGTGGAGAATGCCGTTCCGGGTACGCCGCTGGGCGGCTCCGGCGTATTTCGCTCCGTCATCGGCGACGACGTCGAACCGGCTCGGCGATGTGAAGCATTGCATGGTCCGGCGGTCGACGTGTGCAGACTCGTCCGCCTTCAGCCCGGCATGGGTTCCCAGTTCCTCCAGCATCGGCAGCATCGCTTCGTGGAAAATCCGGTAACTCTCCATGCGGTCGAGCAAAGTGATCGGGTGTCCGGCCGGAATCACCGCCGTGTAGGTCAGATCGACATCGTGAAAGACGTTGCCGCCGCCGGTCGGCCGGCGGACAATCGCATAATGCGCCTCCTGCTCCTCCGGATACACCTGCGAACAGCCGATTGAAAGCGCCGGGCGATCCCAGCGGTAGGTGCGCAGCAGCGGTGCACCGAACTGCTGGGCCGCCTCCAGCAGCAGCTCATCCACGCTCATGTTGAACCAGGGATCGTGGACGCCGTCGCGCCAGAGCAGCCATTGTTCCGTCATTTCCGCGCATCCTTTCTCTGGCGTCCGGCGAGGTAGGCGATTCGCGCGTCGAGCGAACTGCCGGCCAGATTCCAGCCGGAGAGCTCCTGGTATTTCCGGGTGAAATCGAACGTGATGGTGTTGACGTCCAGCGTGAGCGATTTGTCGAAGGCGCGGACGCAGCGCAGATAGGAGCTGACCACCCGGGCCAGCTCGCGGCGGCGGCGCGATTCGGGCAGCTCCTCCGCCCACACCTTGCAGCCGTCGAGATCGATCACACCCCAGTCGGAGTAGACGCCGATCGGACTTTTGCGGCAGAAGATGTTGCGCAAACTTAAATCGCCGTGTTCCACCCCGGCTCCGTGCATTTTGACCAGTAGCGAGACGATGCCGGAGACAAACTGACGGTAGGGGTCGCCGGCGGCGAACTCCCCGGCGAGCTTGTCACAGAAAATCCGCAGAGGAGACACTCCGCGGGTGACCAGATAGTCGCAGTACGGCAACCCCCACCGGTAGCTGCGGAGCGCGGCAATCACCTCCGGCGTGGGAATTTCAAACTCCCGGAGCCGGATCGCCCCCGCCAGCACCCGGTAAGGGCGCGGCATTTTGAACATGCGCCGGAACGCGTTGCCGAAACCGCGGTAGTTGTACCGCTTGACGAAGAGTTCGCCGACCATCGCGGCGCGGATTTTTTTCCGCGCCTTGAAGATCTTCGTCTCCTGCCCGTCCAGTTTCGCCAGCAGCTCATCCAGATCGCCGCCCCGCTCCTGCCACTCCCGGAGCACCAGCCCGGAGAGGCCGTGCCCCCGGAACGGCAGGTAAGGGCCGCCGGTTTCCCGGCAGCGATCGAGGATCCCCTGCATATCCGGTTCCATTGCAGAGTGCGGCATCGGTCAGAGGTTTTCCACCACCAGGTCGCCCACCTGCGAAGTGGAGTAGCCCATCTTGCCGGCGGCCATCGACTTGAGCTTGGTGCCGGTGACGTGGGCGATGCTCTTTTCAATGGCGGCGGCGGCCTCTTTTTCACCGAGAAAGTCCAGCATCATCGCCGCGGCGCCGATGGCGGCCAGCGGGTTGATGACGCCGAGCCCGGTGTACTTCGGCGCAGATCCGCCGATCGGCTCGAACATGCTCACGCCGTTCGGGTTGAGGTTTCCGCCCGAAGAGACGCCCATGCCGCCAGAGGTCATCGCGGCGAGGTCGGTGATGATGTCGCCCATCAGGTTTTCCGTGACGATGACGTCGAACCACTCCGGATTCTTGACCATCCACATGGTGGTGGCGTCGACGTGGCAGTAGGCGGTCTTCACGGTCGGATAGTTCTTCGCCATCGCGTTGAAGGCGCGCTCCCACAGGCCGCAGACGAAGGTCAGCACGTTGGTCTTGCCGACCAGCGTCAGCTGCGAGGTGTAGCCGGCCTTGCGGTCCTCTTCGGAGAGTCCGCGCCACGGATTCTCTTTCGTGTGCCGCTTTGCCGCGAGTTCAAAGGCGAACTTGAGGCAGCGGTCCACCTGATTGCGGGTATAGACCCAGTTCTGGCAGGCGACTTCGTCGGGGGTGTCGATCTGGACGTTGCCGCCCATGCCGGTGTAGACGCCGCCGGTGTTTTCCCGCACGACCACATAGTCGATATCCTCCGGCTTCTTGTTTGCCAGCGGAGTCTCCACGCCCGGGTAGAGTTTAACCGGGCGGAGGTTGATGTACTGATCGAGGTCGAAGCGCAGCTTGAGCAGGATTCCCTTCTCCAGCACGCCGGGTTTCACTTTCGGGTGGCCGATGGCGCCGAGCAGCACGGCGTCGAATTTCGACAGCTGCTCCTTGGCGTCGGCGGGCAGGGTTTCCCCGGTGGCGAGGTAGTGCTCGCCGCCCCAGTTGAAATATTTCTTGTCGGTGGTGAACCCGAACTTCTTGCCGGCGGCGTCGAGAACCTTGACCGCTTCGGCGATGACTTCCGGCCCGGTACCGTCGCCGGGCAGCACAGCGATTTTGTAATTTTTCGACATGATAACTCCTGTTCCATGGATACAGATCAACGATCCCATAATCTACCACGGGGACGGCTCTTTTTCAATCGGCCGGGCCCGGAGAAGCGGGATTTTCCGAAATTTTTCCCGTTCTCAAGAAAAAAGCGGCGCCGTTCCCTGCCGGGATGGCGCCGCTCTGTCGAACCGGCCGGATCAGTAACGACGCTGCTTGCTGTTGGCCAGCACCCGGAGCCGGAGGGCGTTGAGCCGGATGAAGCCTTCCGCATCCTTGTGGTTGTAGGCGCGGTTGTCTTCGAAGCTGGCGATGTGGTCGTCGTAGAGGCTGTATTCCGAACGCCGTCCGGTGACATGGCAGGCCCCCTTGAAGAGCTTGACCCGCACGTCGCCGGTGACGAAGCGCTGGCTTTCGGTGATCGCCGCCTGGAGCATTTCGCGCTCCGGCGCATACCAGAAGCCGTTGTAGATCATGTCGGCGTAACGCGGAATGAAGCTGTCGCGCAGGTGCATGACTTCGCGGTCCATGGTGATCTCCTCCAACCCGCGGTGGGCGATGTTGAGGATGGTGCCTCCGGGGGTCTCGTAGACGCCGCGGGACTTCATGCCCACGAAACGGTTCTCGACGATGTCGACCCTGCCGACCGCGTGGTTCTTGCCGAGCGCATTGAGTTTGCGCATCAGGGAGGCCGGCGACAGCTCCTCGCCGTTGACCTTCTTCGGAATGCCCTTTTCAAAGCTGATGATCACATCTTCGGGTTCATTGGCCGCCTGCGACAGCGGGCGGGTCATCACGGCGATCTCCTCCGGGAATTCGTTCCAGGGATCTTCGAGAATGCCGCCTTCGAAGCTGATGTGCAGCAAATTGCGGTCCATGCTGTAGGGTTTCTCCGCGGTGGAGGTGACCGGAATGCCGTTCTTCTTGGCATAGGCGATGAGGTCCATCCGGCCGGCGAAATCCCACTCACGCCACGGGGCGATGATCTTGATGTTGGGCTCCATCGCGTAGGCGGTGAGCTCGAACCGGACCTGGTCGTTGCCTTTGCCGGTGGCTCCGTGGCAGATCGCGTCGGCGCCTTCGGCGCGGGCAATTTCGATCAGCCGCTTGCCGATCAGCGGACGGGCGATCGAGGTGCCGAGCAGGTAGTTCCCCTCGTAGATGGCGTTGGCCTGCATCATCGGGAAGATGAAGTCGCGGGCGAACTCTTCGGTGAGATCCTCAACGTAGCACTTGGAGGCGCCGGTGCGGATCGCCTTCTCTTCGACGCCGTTGAGTTCCTCCTCCTGGCCGACGTCGGCGCAGAAGCCGATCACTTCGGCATTGTACTTCTCCTTGACCCACTTGACGATCACGGAGGTGTCCAGACCGCCCGAGTAAGCGACGACTACTTTCATTTACTGCACTCCTTTGTTGGTGAGAAAACTGGCGCGAACCGGAGGCCGGCCGCATGAATTTTCGACAATGTTTGCGAAACTTTCGAATTTGCCACTTTTAAAAAAACGGATGTATGTTTATATTAAGATAGCCCGATTTTGATTTTTAACAACTGTTTTCCGCAAAAAACCGTATATTTTGCTGTGGGAAACCGTTTGCGAACGCAGGGGATTTCTGCATTTATGGCGGAAGAGTTTTTTCAACAGCTGATCGATTGCATGAAACGGGAGGCAAAACGCCATCCCGGCCACCTGGTGACGGAGGAGACGCTCCGCGCCTTCATGGCGGCGGGGAACGGCGCCTCCGCCCGGAACGAAAGTGGGAAGACGGACGCACCGCCGCCGCCGAAGCCGGTTCGTTCCGAAGCGGTTCCGGGAGAATCCCGGCCGGCAATCCCTCCGTCGGTTCCGCCGGCTCCCGCACCGGCTCCGGAGTGCGCTTCCTCTGCCGGAAAGCAGCCGGAAACGCTCGAGGAACTGCGAGAAATCGTCCTGCAATGCCAAAAGTGCCGTCTGGCGCCCACCCGGCATTCGGTGGTGTTCGGGGAGGGGAATCCTCACGCCCGGCTGATGTTCGTCGGCGAGGGGCCGGGGGAACAGGAGGATCTGCAGGGGCGTCCCTTCGTCGGTCCCGCGGGGCAGTTGCTGGACCGGATGATCCTCGCGATGCAGTTCACCCGCGAGGAGGTCTACATTGCCAATGTGGTGAAGTGCCGTCCGCCGCACAACCGCAATCCGGAACCGGAGGAGGCGGATGCCTGCCGCGGGTATCTCGCGCGGCAGATTGAGCTGATTCAGCCGGAAGTGATCGTGGTGCTCGGTGCGGTGGCCGCCCGTTTCCTGCTTCAGCGGCGGGAGGGGATCACCCGGTTGCGCGGCCACTGGCTCGGGTATAACGGCATCCCGGTGATGCCGACCTTCCACCCCTCCTATCTGCTGCGGGATCCCTCCGGAAAACGGCTGGCCTGGAGCGATCTGCAGCAGGTGATGAAGGTGTTCGGCAAAGTCTACCGCCCGGCATCACGCTGAGCTGATTTCCGTGGCAAACTCCGCCCGGCGGAGACTGATAATAAATCAAGGAGAAGAAGATATGTTGAATTTGAATGGAATTTCCATCCGTCCTGCGGCAGATTCCGAACTGCCGCTCATCAAGGAACTCGCCCGCCGGATCTGGCCGGAAACTTATGGGAAAATTCTCACTCCGGCTCAGATCGATTACATGATCGAAATGATGTACGCTCTTCCGGTGCTTCAACGGGAGCGCGGGGAGGGAATCTCCTTCGATCTCATCTGCGACGGAGACCGCCCGGTCGGATTTCTCTCCTACGGCCCCTATCGGAAGGAGCCGCCCACGATGAAACTTCACAAGCTCTATCTGGACTTCTCTTACCATGGGCGCGGCATCGGGTCTAACGCGTTGCAATATGCGATTGACGTCGCCCGAAAGCAGGGGTATCGTTTTCTGCGGCTCAATGTCAACAAGGAGAATGAAAACGCGCTCCGTGCCTACCGGCGCAACGGACTCCAGCAGGTCGAAGCGGTCAAGATCGACATCGGCGGCGGCTTCTTCATGGATGATTTCGTTATGGAGATCGCTCTGTAAAAAAGATTGTAAAAAATAGCGATAAAATCAGGAACTATTATTGATATTTGAAAGAATCATCTTATATTGAATTCGAATTTTCCACCCCGAACTGTGAGGAGATCGAATGAACAATATCAAGATGATTTTTCTGCTCACCGCTTCCGCGCTGGCTGGGGCGGTGATTGCTTTGATGCTTTTTTTCTGTTTCGTCGGACCGCGTCCGCAGGAGGCGCCGGTTGAAACCGGGGGGCATACGACATTGCCCGGTTCCGCGATGGTTCCGGAGCCGGTGGTGGTTCCTCCTGGAAGTGCGGTCGGGTTGCAGCGGGAGTTCGCCACGGCGATCAACAATTCGATGCCTGCTGTGGTGCTGATTACCGCGCAGAAGCGGATCGGCGTCGTCAGCCCGTACTCCAACCTCTTCGACTATCGCCGCCGGAAGATCGACTATCTCGATGTGCCGTCGGGGCAGGGGTCCGGTTTTTTCATCCGGGAAGACGGCTACATTCTGACCAACTTCCACGTGGTGCGCGATCAGGATTCTTTCTGGATCACGACGCATGACGGGCGGGAATTCCCGGCGCAGGTGGTGGGGATCGATCCTCCGACTGACCTCGCGCTGCTGAAGATCGATTCCAAAGAGAAATTTCCGGTGCTCCGTTTCGCCGATGCGGAAAAGGTGCAGATCGGCCACTGGGCGATCGCCATCGGCGCCCCCTTCAGCCTCAGCCGGACCGTTACCGTCGGAATCGTTTCGAACAAGAAGCGCAGCGGCGTCGGTGTCAACCTCTATGAGAGCTACGTCCAGACCGATGCTTCGATCAACCCGGGCAACTCCGGCGGTCCTCTCCTGAACATTCAGGGGGAGGTGATCGGGGTAAACGACTTCATTCTGTCGCCCTCCGGCGGCAACATCGGTCTGAGTTTCGCCATCTCCTCGGATATTGCGGAACAGGTGTCGCAGGAGTTGATCCGCAACGGCCGGGTGGAGCGCCCGTGGCTGGGGGTGATTCTGCAGGAGATCGACCGCAAGGAGCGCCGCAAGGCCGGTCTGGAATACGGTGTGCTGATCGCGCAACTCTACCGGAATTCGCCGGCGGCGGAAGCGTTGCGGCCGGGTGATGTCGTGCTCAAAGCAAACAATATCCCCATCCATACGCCGCATGATCTGCAGGGGGTGGTGTTCGCCGCGGCCCCTGATTCGACGATCAAAATGCAGATCTGGCGTTCCGGCCGGACGATGGATGTTGAAGTGAAGGTGCGCAAATCTCCGCGTTCCTGGTTCAATCGCGACTGGAACTCTCAATCCGGAGCTTTGCCGGTCCGGCAGCTTTGAAGCAAAATTGAGAGCAAAAAGATAAGGCCCGGAATTTTCTTTCGGGCCTTATCTATAAACAAGAGCGATTGAAGCTGAAAATTCTATTTCGCCCGCAGGAAGTACCGCTTGAAGAACCGTTCCGGATCCAGCGAACGCTTGGCGTGACGGAGAGATTCCTCATTCATATCCTGTTCGCGGTTCATGAACTTCGCCTTGCCGCGAAGCGCAATCGCCAGCTGCCAGGTCAGGGTTTGCGGTGCCCCTTTGACCGCGTGGTCGGCCTTTTCATAGTGCACATCCACCGTGTCGGAGGGCAGCAAACTGTAGACCGAGAATCCCGCCGGGTAGTCCGGTTCCGCGTAAAGGATGATGCCGCCAAGCCCGAGTTCGTCGAAGTTGTTCCAGGCGCGGTTCATGGCCAGCGCCTCCTCCTCCAGAAATTCGCAGGGCTCCAGCCGGGAGTTCAGATCGGTGGCGAGTTTTGCCACGACCGGGATCTCCTCTTTGGTGATCCGGCGCACTTCGGCATAGGGCCAGTTGGTCTGGAACTGTTTGACCAGATTGTGCTTCTTGCGCAGTTTCGGACCGGTGAAGGTCGCGATCTTCTCCACCGAATAGAGGTAGTCGATCGCGCCTTCATCGAACTCCAGTTCGAAGAAATCATCGCATTCCGGATGGCGGTCGAGAAACTCCTCCGGCACATCGTAAATGCCGCCGTCGGTCAACCCTTCCGCGAGGAAGGCGTCGTTGATCTCCTTGAGCTCGGCCGGCTCCGTCCAGCGGCCGATGGGGTAGTGGATGGTCCGGGCCTTGCGTTCATAAACGACCAGCCGGTCGCCGGCTTCCACGAATTCCAGTCCATACGGCTCCTGGTACATGAAGAGATTGGGGAAACTGCATTCGCAGCTCTGACTTGCCCCGATGGCCAGTTTTTCGTCGAACAATTTCCGGTCCTCAAGTTTGACCGGACGGAGGGTGCTGAAATCGATTTTCATTCTACGCCAACCAGATACTGTCTTCCTGAAGCATGACTCCCGTCCCCTTCGCCACCGCGTTGAGCGGCTCTTCGGAGATGAAGACGGGCAGCCCGGTTTCTTCGGTTAATAACTTATCGAGCCCGGAGAGCAGCGCGCCGCCACCGGCAAGCATGATCCCGCGGTCGATCAAATCCGCCGCAAGATCCGGGGGACACCGTTCCAGAGTCGCCCGGACCGCTTCGATAATCGTCGTGATCGGCTCCTGCAGCGCCATGCGGATTTCCGCCGCGCTGACCCGGACCGTCTTCGGCACCCGGGAAACCAGATCCAACCCTTTGACTTCCAGACTTTCATCATCTTTCACCGGATAGGCGCTACCAATCCGGATTTTGATCTGTTCCGCCGTCAGTTCACCGATCATCAGATTGTAAACCCGCTTGAGATGTTGAATGATCGCGCCGTCCAGCTCATCGCCGCCGACCCGGACACTCTTGGAACCGACGATGCCGGAGAGGGAGATGACCGCCACCTCCGTGGTTCCTCCGCCGATGTCGACGATCATGCTGCCGGCCGGTTCCGCCACCGGGAGACCGACGCCGACAGCGGCCGCCATCGGTTCCTCCACGAGAACAACTTCCCCGGCGCCCGCGCGTTTCGCACTGGCTTTCACCGCGCGGTTTTCCACTTCGGTAATGCCGGAGGGAACCGCCACCCGAACCCGGGGGTGCAGCAGCCGTTTGCGCCACGGCACCGTGCGTATCGCTTTCTGGATGAAATAGCGGAGCATCTCCTCGGTGATTTCAAAATCTGCGATGACACCGTCCTTCATCGGGCGGATGGCCCGGATGTTGCAGGGGCATTTACCCAGCATGCTTTTGGCTTCGCTGCCGACGTTGAGCACCTGCCGGGTGCTCTCCTTGATGGCCACCACGGAGGGTTCCGCCAGCACGATTCCCATATCGCGCACATACACCAGACAGTTGGCGGTTCCGAGGTCGATGCCGATATCTGTGGAGAACATTTTAGCCAAGCATTGAGTACTCATGGATCCCCCTAACTACGGTGATATATCCTTACAAATATTT
>NZ_DBEXAY010000301.1:0-3715 GCF_048170485.1 Victivallis sp.
CTCTTTTAAATAAAATCCGCCAGCTTCTCTCGCCGCGCGATAAGAAGATCATGGTGCTTCTGGTGCTGATGATGACGCTGGGGGCGGTTCTGGAAATGATCGGGGTTTCCATCCTGATGCCGGTCATCGCGGTCGTCACCCGGCCGGAACTGCTCGAACAGAACCGCTATCTGCGCATCATTCACCAGTTCATTTCTCCGTCGAGCGACCGGGGATTTCTGCTGGCGATGTGCGCATTGGTGGTCGTATTTTTCCTTGCCAAAAATCTTTTTGCCGGATTGACCATCTACTGTCAGGCACGCTTTATCTACGGAAAATCCGCAGAACTCTCCAGTCGGCTTTACAACAATTACCTCGGAGCCCCCTACCTGTACCATCTGAATCACAACTCATCGGAACTTATCAACAACATTAACCAACTTAATGCGATCGTGAGCGGGGTTCTCCTTCCGTTGATGCTGGTTGCGACGGAATGTTTCGTCATTGCCGGGCTGTGTGCTCTTCTCATGTATTTTTCCCCGATCACCACTCTGGTCGCCGCGGCAACAACCGGAGGGGTTCTGCTGTTGCTCTACTGCCCCTTCAAAAATTTTCTTCTGCAAATCGGCAAACGACAGATGGCGGTGCTTCAGCAGCTTTTGAAATATCTGATCCAGGGGCTCGGCTGCATCAAGGAGACCAAAGTCCGCAACGTCGAGTCAAGTTTCGAACAGGGATTTGCACATTGCGCCAGAGTACGGGCCGGACTGGATCAGGCGGGATATATCATCGGGCAGCTCCCGAGGCTTGCATTGGAGAGTTTCGTCATTCTGATCGCCATCGGCGGACTGGCCGCATTTGTCTCTGTCGGGATGGCTTCCGGCACGATCATCCTTACTGCGGCACTCTTCGGGGCCGCCCTCTACCGGTTGCTGCCTTCGATTTCGCGGGTTCACTACAATCTGGTGCAGATTCGCCAGAACAGAGAGATCTTCGACCAGCTCTGGAACGATCTGGTAAAACTGCCGGTCCCGGTGAGCAAACCGGCGGGAGCACCGCTCGAGTTTGCGCATGAACTCCGGGTGGAGGAGCTCACGTTCCGCTATCAGGAGGCGCGGCCGCCGGTGCTGGAACACTTTTCCATGACGATTCAGCACCACAGCAGTGTCGCTCTGGTCGGGCCGACCGGCTGCGGAAAAACCACGCTGGTGGATTTGATTCTCGGGCTCTTGAAGCCGCAGTCCGGCAGGATCACTGTGGACGGCCGGAACATCGAGGAAAATCTCCCCTCCTGGCAGAAAAAAATCGGATATGTTCCCCAGTTCATCTATCTTCTGGATGATTCCATCCGGGCAAACGTCGCCTTCGGCGTGCCGCAGGAGGCGATTGACGACGACCGGGTCTGGCAGGTGCTGGAGCAGGCGCAGATCGCGGATTTCGTGCGGAGTCTCCCGGGGAAACTGGAGGAGCCGATGGGCGAACTTGGCGCCCGTCTCTCCGGCGGTCAGCGGCAGAGGATCGGCATCGCCCGCGCACTCTATCCGGCGCCGGAAATTCTGATTCTCGACGAAGCGACCAGCGCGCTCGATCTGGAGACTGAACGCGCCTTTGCCGATGCTCTGGAAAAGCTCAAAGGAGCGCTGACCATTCTGACCATCGCCCACCGCCCCGCCACCGTGCAGATGTGCGATCGGGTGATCCGCCTTTCAACGGCACAGGAAGGCGCGTCTGCCGGAAAATAAGCGGTCGAAGTTCAGCGGAAAACAGCCGGAATGCTCATGGAAACCGGCTCACGCCTTTCTCGAATGGCGGCGACGAGCAGTTCCGCCACGCGTTTGCCGCATTCCCGACGGGGAGCGGCCACCACATGACGCGCGTCCGGCAATCCGGGCAGATGGAGGCCGTCGCAGCCGATCACCGGGAGATCCAGCTTGCGCTCTGCAAGCAATGCGGCAAGTTCCGGGAGCTGGTGGTCGTAGGCCGCGAGCAGAGCGTCGGGCCGTGTCCGGTCGAGAACGGCGGCCAGCGCCGGGGCGCCCTGCCCGGTCAGCGGACGGGCATTTTCCACCAGAAGCGGATCGAATGCTCCGCAGTACGTCTGAACCGCCTGCTGATAAGCGAGAAATTTTCGTGGAGACTGCAGCGGCTGAAGAGTCCGGGTCTGGCCGATGAAAGCGATTCTTCTGCATCCATTGCGGAAAAAGAGTTCGACCGCCTGCCGGATGCCCTCGTCGAAATCGAACGTCACCTGCGGAATCGACGGCTCTTCCAGAGGATCGCAGGCGGTGATGAAGGGAATGCCGGAGGAACGCACCTGGCGCAACAGCTCCGGATCGGCGATTCCCAGCACGATTCTTCCGGCCGCGGGAGACATGGAAAAATGGACCAGATCGAGCACGCCGGAACCGGGATCCGCCTCCAGCATATTCAACACCGGCCGGAAGCCGTCAGCGGCAAGCTGCTCGACCATGCCGGACCAGATATCGCCCCAGAAGGGATGGGTGAAAATCGTTGTAAATCCTTCGAAAATCACCTCGATCAGTCTTCCATCCCCGGGCAGCGGCGAGCAGACGCGGGTGCCGCTGCGGCGGCGACGTTCCAGCAGTCCGTCGGCCACCAGTCGAGCGATGGCCTTGTTCATCGTCTTGGGATTGACGCCGAATTCCGCCGCCAGCTCCAGTGTGGTGGGCAGAGTGCCGGAATAGACTCCTTCGGCAATTCTCCGTCGAAGTTCGCCGACGAGGGCTGGCTGTTTGAATTCGATCATGAAACGATACTTGTTTTTTCGTTTGGGTTAAATATAACCATACTTGCAGTTCGGAAAAAATGCAAATAAAACGGCGCAGGAAAGCTGAGATTCTGTAATTTTTTCGCCGGGCGAGGTCAATTTTCCGACCTTTTTGACATCGCGGAGAATTTTTCTCTTCGCATCGCGGCCGGAGTGATCCCGGTATGTTTTTTGAAAAAACGGATAAAATAGTTCACACTGGAGAATCCCAGTTCTCTGGCGATCTCCTCCGAATCGGGGCGCTGACTTTCGAGCATCCGGATGGCGAGACGGATCTTCTGCCGGGCGATGTATTGCACGGGGGATGTGCCGAGATGTTCCTGAAACTGCAGGAAGAGTTTCCGACGGCTGACATTGCCGATCCTGCGCAGATCCTCCACGCTGATATCGGTGTGCAGATGGCTTTCGATGTAATGCAAATAGCGTTGGATTTCAGCATGTTCCGAACAGGGATCCTCCCACCGTCCGCTACGGAAGGCTTCTCCCAGCAGCCGGAAGAGCGCGAGCGAACCGTAAAAGGCGGGGAATTCCGATTGCTCCGCCGCGTCAAGTTCATTTTCGAGCGCCTGCAACAGCTTGTCCTCCAAAGGAACTTTCCGGATTTTCCCATCGTTGAAACAAAGGAACGGTGAAAGGTTGCTGAAGTTGTATCCATCCGCCGCCAGATAGCCGCCCTGAAACGTTCTCGCCGGTTGCGCGCCCGTGCGCCAGAGGTAGGGGTGTTCCCCCGGCAGAAGAATCATGTCGCCACGCACTCCGGAAATCTCCTCGTCTTCCGGAGTGCGAAAGAAGATCTCCCCGACGAGCATCACAACGACCGTGCTGTGGACAACACAGTGGAAATCACATTCCATTCTGGCGGGGAGATCGCAGAAATGCAGTAGATAAAACGGCGGCAAAGCGTTGTAAAACTCCTTCGTTTTGACATACCGGGACACGTTCCGGCAA